>NZ_JASMRK010000008.1:0-142167 GCF_041431295.1 Psychrobacter sp. Arc9
ATGTCAGATTGAGTAGTCATTGCTTATTCTCCTGTTATTGGATTATAAGCAGTTACACAGTTTTTAGGAAACTCCCTATTAGCTACATCATAAGTGTACTAACTAGATACTATAAATAGGCAGTTATCAGATAACACAACGTCTCGTATTCTAAAGTGATAAAATAAAGCCCAGAGCGATAAATGCAGTCTGGGCTTTTTTGTATTCGCGGTTTGCTAAAAACTGATTAACCCGTTGGTTAAATACAATATTTGCCTTTTTACTGTGTAATAAGAGACAATATGGCATTTTTCTCTTTGCCTCATCAGGCATATTACGATAATGCATCTAGATGCTTGTACTATATATAGATATAGCTCTTATTTTATTCGTGTTTTCACTCATATTTATTGGAAGTCTGCTGAACCATGCTTGATACTGCAAAAAACCCGACTCGGCCTATCGCCCTAGACTTACAAGACATCCATAAAAGCTACGGCTCATTAGAGGTACTAAAAGGGGTATCCCTGACTGCCTATGATGGCGATGTTATCTCTATTTTGGGCTCATCTGGCTCAGGTAAGTCGACGTTGCTGCGTTGTATTAATCTTCTAGAAAACCCAAATCATGGTCGTATCTTGATCGGTAATGAAGAGCTGATGCTAAAGCCTGCCAAATCAGGTGAGCTACAAGCGGCAGACGTGAAGCAGCTAGAAAGCTTGCGTGCACGCGTCGGGTTTGTCTTTCAGAGCTTTAATCTGTGGCCGCACAAGACCATTTTGCAAAACATCATCGAAGGGCCAACGCAGGTCTTGAAGATTAAAAAAGACCAAGCGATTAGCGATGCGGAAAAACTACTCGATAAAGTCGGCCTGCTCGACAAAAAAGACGCTTATCCTGCGAACTTATCTGGTGGTCAGCGTCAGCGTGTCGCTATTGCTCGTGCGCTTGCTATGCAGCCACAAGTTCTACTATTTGATGAACCAACCTCTGCGCTAGATCCTGAACTGGTCAACGAAGTACTTGCGGTAATGCGTGAGCTAGCAGAAGAGGGGCGTACAATGCTTATCGTTACTCACGAAATGCGCTTTGCCCGTGAAGTATCAAGCAAAGTCGTCTTTTTACATCAAGGTGTGGTTGAAGAAATTGGCACACCTGAGCAAGTCTTTGACAACCCTACCTCTGAGCGCGTCAAAGACTTTATGGCATCACACCGTCCTACTTAGTTATTAATTATTAGTTTTTCGCTTAATATCATGTCCAATACAAATGGTGGCAACACGCTTGCCACCATTTACCCTACCAAATGTAAAATCACTGTAACGTAACCATTGTTGACTGTTTATTGCCCAATGATAACTATGAGTATGCAAAACGTTTGTTTTTGATATTTTACTCAGGTATTATCAAAAGGTTTATAGGTCGTCACGTCTCGTGGCTGTCTGTTATTCTGCTATCTATATTGCTTGTCTGGCAGGGACGTCAGAGAACAAAATATCAGCACCCTAAGTCAGAAAATCCTGTCAAAAACTTATGTAAAACCCATCAGAATTTAAGGAACGTATGATGTCGAATTCTCGCCTATTGTGGTCATCGATGACCGTTACTGCTGCATTGATGTTGAGCGCTTGTAGCCAACCTGCCGATGAAACTACCGATACCAACGCTGACGCCCCTGCAGCAGAAACCACTGGTAAAACCATTCGTATCGCTACCGAAGGCGCTTACCCTCCATTCAACTATACCAACGCCGACGGCAGCTTGGCAGGTTTTGATATCGATGTTGCCAATGCATTATGTGATCAAATGCAAGCCAAGTGTGAAATCGTTGCACAGGACTGGGACGGTATTATCCCAGGTCTATTGGCACAGAAATATGATGCGGTGATTGCAGGTATGTCTATTACCGCTGAGCGTCAAGAAAAAGTTGATTTCAGCGAGCCATACTTTGCCAATACGATGGTATGGTTGACCAATACGGATGGTAGTTTTGATCCTATGGCGATTAAAGACGCAACGCTTGGTGGTCAACGTTCTACTACGCCAGGTGCTTATCTACAGGATAACTACGAAGGCAAAGAAGGCAACACAGTTCAATTGTATGACAACTATGACAATGCCTATCTAGATCTAAAATCTGGTCGTAGCGATGCCGTATTGGCCGAAAAAGTTTCTGCCAAATCATGGTTAGCAGAAAATGCAGCGGGCTTCGGTATCGTTGGTGATGAAATTGATAACGATGACAATATTGCCATTGCTGTACGTAAAGGTGACTCACTCAAAGCTGACTTTGACAAAGCATTGAGCGAAATCCGTAGTAACGGTGAGCTTGCACGTCTTGAGCAGATGAACTTTGGTCAATAATGACTCACTGAAGATTTATGCTTAGAACAAGTAACGTTTGATGCGAGTAATGCTAAAACTGGGCATTTTTCAAATAAACGGTGTTTATAATCATAAATCAGCAAGCAGTGATTGACGATACAGCTGGTAAATATATTAAGGAATAAAACTTATGACAATTTCAATGACATCATCAATGAGTAAAAAAGCATTGTGGCTAGCACCGCTTAGCGCAGCAATGCTAATGCTGGCAGGTTGTAACAATAGCTCAGCACCAGCAGAAAATGCTGAAGCTGATACCGCTACTGAAGCGCCTTTAAATATCAAAATCGCTACAGAATCAAGCTACAAGCCTTTTAGTTATACCGATGCAGATGGCAAGCTGATTGGTTACGAGATTGAGCTAGTTGACGCACTATGTGCACAAATGAAAGCTGAGTGTGAAGTCATCTCTCAAGATTGGGACGGTTTGATTCCAGGGCTTAACGCACAGAAATTTGATGCAGCTATCGCAGGTATGTCTATCACGCCTGAGCGTAAAGAAGTGGTTGATTTTAGCGACCCTTACTTCCATAGCGGTATCATCTTGATCGGCAAAAAGGGTGATGACTTAAGCGTTGAGTCGCTAACAGGCTTACCAATTGCCTCACAGCGCTCAACTGTTGCCTCGCAATACCTACAAGACGAGCATGCAGATGCTGATATCAAACTATACGATACGCAAGACAATGCCTATCTAGATCTAACCTCAGGCCGTGTGCGCGGTATGATGTCTGACAAAGTAACGGGTATCGACTGGTTAAAAACAGACGCAGGCAAAGGTTACGAAGTTAAAGGTGAAGAAATCAGCACCAATGATGACGCAATGGGTATTGCTTTCCGTAAAGGCGATCCGTTAATTGCTAAGTTCAATGCAGCATTGGCTGAGCTAAAAGACAACGGCACCTATGATCAAATCACGGGTAGCTATTTTGGTACTAGCTCAACGGCTGCTGCGCAAAAAGCTGTGGCAACAACTGATAGTGTCGAAGAAGTAATGGTCGCTGAAGAAGAAGCGCCAGCTAACTAATACGATATCTAGTAGTTTGACTGCTGTTGTTTGAAAACGTGTTGTTTACTCAAGAAAAAACCAAGGATGATCATGAGCAACCATTGTGCCCCAATCTGTGCCACGACTGGCAAATCTAACATTACTGTAGCCAGTCGTCTGTCTATGTCATTGCTCGCACTAGCGACGGCCTTTACCGTTGCTGGCTGTAGCAATAGCCAAGAGAGTGCAGCTGATACCAATCCAGAGGCTACCAAAACAACGGCAGCGTCTACAGGTGATGTATTACGCATCGGTACAGAAGGGGCCTATGCACCTTTTAACTATACCAATGCCGATGGGACACTGGGTGGTTTTGATGTTGAGATAGCAAATGCACTTTGTGCGGATATGCAGGTCACTTGTGAGATTGTGGCGCAGGACTGGGACGGTATTATTCCTGGTCTAAAAGCAGGTAAGTACGATGCAATCGTGGCCGCGATGTCCGTTACTCCAGAGCGTTCGCAGCAGGTGAGCTTCACCGATCCGTACTTTAGCAATGCCTTGGTTTTTTTGGCCAAAAAAGACAGCAGCTTTGATCCTAGCAACAACAGCGATATCGACTCGCATTCTATTGCTGCACAGCGTTCAACTATCTCATCGCAGTGGCTAGAAGACACGTATCCAAAAGCCGATATGAAGCTTTATGATACGTTGAGCAATGCGTTTTTGGATCTCGGTTCAAACCGTGTCGATGCGATGATTTCTGATAAGCTGCCTGCCATAGAATGGCTGAGCTCAAATGCTGGTAGCAAATATGCGCTAAAAGGTGATGAGATCGATATTAATGATAACTTTGCGATAGCGGTACGCCCAGGTGATCCGCTACAAGCAAAGATCAATCAGTCTCTTGCCAATATAAAAGCAAACGGTACTTACGATAAAATCAACCAAAAGTACTTTGCGGTGCCAGCGTCTGCAACGAGTACAGTTGATGAAGACGCAAATACAGGCACAGATACAAATACTGCCGAGCAACCAGCGACAGAAAACGCTAGTTAATAGCTAACAGTAGTTAGAGATAGCAGTCAAAAAATATTGTTTTGATCAATAAAAGGATATCGCCTTCATGGTGATGTCCTTTTTTATTTGTCGTTATATCAACAAATATACATCGTAGCGGCCTACCAATTTTGCTCAAACTTAGTCGGCTTATTGTATGTCTCTAGAGGCAAGTGTCTGTTTAAGTACGGTTTAGGCGCAGCTTTTACGCGTCAGTATTAACATCATGGCGAGTGAATATGATAAAATCAGCGCTCATTTCTACTGTGTCAATTATCGCAGCGTTAATCGTATTCTTCTGACGTCATTTTTTGATGCCGACCATCCCTATTGATTTGGTATAAAATACGGTGTTTTGCCGCGTTCAGCTATTGATGCTGATTCTTTTAACTCATATTTTGCTAGGGCGTGTCTTCATTTTAAAAATGGTAATAAAAATGAGATAAATTGCAGTCAAACAAGGAAAATAGCGCAAATAATATCGAGATATTAGTCAGCTATTTGACGCCGTTTGGCAAGATTTAGCCGTTTTTAAACCATTTAGATGTCTATCGATTGAATTGAAGACATGCCCTAACTGCTAATATAAAGAGACTGAGTGGATAATCGTGTTTGACTTACAAGGATTTGGCGCGCTTTTATTAAGCGGCGCTACCGTCACCATACAGCTAGCTGTGACCAGTTTAATTATTGGTCTGGCTTTAGGCTTGCTCGGCGCAACCGCAAAGATGTCCAATATCTGGTTGCTGCGTAAACTTGCGACTGTCTATACTGCGACGATGCGCGGTATTCCTGAGCTGCTATTGGTGCTCTTTATTTATTATGGCGGCTCTATCTTATTGATGAGCATCCTCAAAAAGTTCGGCTATAACGACTATGTCGAGATTAGCGCTTTTTGGGGTGGTGTCATGGCACTGTCTATTGCTTTTGGTGCATATGCGACTGAGATTTTTCGCATGTCCATTCAAGAGATTCCAGTAGGGCAGCGAGAGGCTGCGCAAGCGATTGGTATGCGTCCTTTTCAGACTTTTTATCGCATCACGTTGCCGCAAGTGTGGCAGATTGCTTTGCCAGGTTTGGGTAATTTATTTCTGGTACTGCTCAAAGATACCGCATTGGTATCGGTCGTGGGTCTCAAAGACATCATGTATCAGTCATCGCGTGCGGCACAGTCTACACAGCAGCCATTTACCTTTTATATGGCAGCAGCGATTATTTATTTGGGTCTGACCATGTTGATTACTGGCTTTATGATGTGGCTTGAGTGGCGCGCCAATCCTGCGGCACGCTATGCCAAAAAGATAAGCCGTCAATCCACTCACAGTCAATCGACCATAGGGTAGAGGAGAGATACTATGGATTGGAATTGGCAGGTCATTTTTGACCATATCCCTGATTTACTAGGCGGCGCGGTATTGACCGTACAGCTGGTTTTGTTTTCAGGTGTGATTGGATTGCTGTTTGGTTTGGTTTTGGCGTTATTACGACTGTCTAAGAATTGGGTGGTACAGATACTACCATTCCTGTATATCTTCTTTTTCCGTGGTACGCCGCTGCTGGTACAGATATTCCTGATTTATTATGGTTTAGGTCAATTTGAGGCCGTACGCGAGTCGTTCTTGTGGGAGCCGGTACTTAGCCAAGCATATTGGTGTGCCATCATCGCCTTTACCCTCAATACCAGTGCTTATCTCGCAGAGATTATACGCGGGGCGATTCAGACGATTCCGATTGGAGAGCTTGAAGCGGCTGATGCGCTTGGTATGTCAAAATGGCAAAAGCTAACACGGGTTACACTGCCGCGCGCATTTGGTATTGTGATTCCAGCGTACAGTAACGAAGTTATCTTTATGCTAAAAGGTAGTGCGCTAGCTTCAACTATTGCATTGATGGATATCACAGGTGTTGCTCGTACGATTAGTGCGCGTACCTATACCTTGATGGAGCTATTCTTTGCCGCTGGTATCGTCTATCTACTGCTGTCGTGGGTTATCTTGTTTAGCTTTAGAATGTTTGAAAAACGTATGAACCGCCACGCCAGTTATGTACCACCAGATGTCGTGACCAATACGATTCCATAGTTAGCAGTTAGCAGTTAGCAGTTAGCAGTTAGCAGTTAGCAGTTAGCAACTAAAAACCGTCAAAGTCACTGTAGACAATATAGTATGGACTGCTGATAAAATAGCCATCATTTACAGGGAGAGTTTAGTATGAGCCAATCGCCACACGAGTCATTAGCGAACGCCATTGCAGCTGGTGTCAATGCCGAGCAGGGCGCTATCAATCATAATAAAAGCCTACGTACCTCTATTGGTAAGGTAGTTTGTGTTGGTCGCAACTATGCGGCACATGCTGCAGAATTGGGCAATGAAGTACCAACCACGCCGATACTGTTTATGAAACCTGCGTCTTCAGTGGTCTCTATCCGTAGTGATGTGGTTCGCCCAAGTCCAGAGCTGTTTGGTGAGACTCACTACGAGGCCGAGCTATGTATTCAGTTATCAGCTGATTTATCTATGGCGACGATTGAGCAAGCTCAGCAAGCCATTGGTGGGGTGACATTGGGACTGGATTTGACCTTGCGTGATTTGCAAAGCAAGCTAAAAGAAAAAGGTCATCCGTGGGAGCGTGCTAAGTGTTTTGACGGAGCTTGCGTCCTTGCTGATTGGCTCGACCCGCAAGCGTTTGGCAATCTGCAGAATGTACAGTATCAGCTGTCTATCAATGATAAATTAACGCAAGATGGCGATAGTGCCTTAATGCTATTTCCTGTCTATGAATTACTGGTCAATATCAGTCACGCCTTTAGCTTGCAAGCAGGGGATGTGATTATGACTGGTACGCCAAGCGGTGTTGGTGTGTTGCAAGCAGGCGATCAGCTTAAGCTAAAACTGGGTGCTCATGAGTGGGTATCACAAGTACAGTGAGCTTGATTGCAATAACAGACGCATATTAAAAACCCTGAGCAATTGCTTGGGGTTTTTGCTTTTAAGACTTTATATTTATTTCTAAAATTTGCTAACGGCCAAACAATGCTAGCTATCTAATCATTCTATTTTTCAATAATCGTCAGTACATTCGATTGTCATCAGTTTGTCACCTATTGTTCAGCGTGCTGTCATAAAGGTTGAGTAGACTTAAGCGGAATTCGTATTTTTGTGGTCGTAATGATAAAGCCGCGATCAACTCTCTGCCAATCTAGCCTAATAGCAAGGTGACTGATAATGACATTATTGAACAATGAGCGAACGCTTGCCCACGAAGTGGTTGAAGACTCCAATCCTACTAATAATACTGACTTTCAGACGATTATCAATCGTCGATTGAACCGCCGTAGTATCCTAAAAGGTGGCACAGGGTTGACGGCTGCTGCGTTTTTTGGCGCATTACCTTTGGTCGGTTGTAGTGAAGACGACGATAGCAGTATTGTTGGTGATGACAATAATGCCGCTATCCCTGCACAAGGTGATCTAAAGCGTCCTAATACCCTAAAGTTTGAGGCAGTCGCGCATTCAACAGCTGATACGATGACCGTAGCAGCAGGCTACAAGGCAGAGATGATATTACCGCTGGGTACACCGCTGAACTCTGGTATTGAGGATTGGAAAGACAATCGCGAGCAATCAGCAGAGTCATTTGAATGGCGTATGGGTGACAACCATGATGGGATGTGGTTCTTTGGCAAAAACGGTAACGCTTACGATGCCAAAGCGTCAGAAAACAGCTTGTTAGTCATGAATCATGAATACGTTAATAGCAGTGAGCTTAGCCCATTTGGCTATTACGTCACTCAAGATAACGAAGCTGCGCCTATCTTTCAAAACCGCCGTCTCGCAAGCGACGTCCGCCGTGAAGTCAATTGTCATGGCGTCTCAGTGGTCGAGTTAACTCGCCGTGCAGATGGTATGGGTTATGAGATGGTACCTGACTCTAAATACAATCGTCGTATCACCAGTAGTACAACAGCACAATTGGCTGGCCCTGTGGCAGGCTCTGCTCTGGTCAAGACCAAGTTTGATCCGACAGGCTATCAGACTCGCGGCATCAATAATAACTGCGGCGCAGGTCTGTCACCGTGGGGTACTTATCTGACTACCGAAGAGAACTTCTTGGGGGTGTTTGCCCGTGGACAAGATGCCAGCCAATTGAGCGCTGGTGATAACTATGCGCGCGAGCGCTACGGTGCGGTGGAGGACTTCCCAGGTTGGGAGTATCTATGGCATACCCCAGAGGCAAAGGATGCCAAAATAGCAGACGAGTTCTCACGCTGGGATATGACAGCTGTCGGTGCGAGTGCTGCTGAAGATTATCGCTACGGCTTCAACACTTTTGGTTATATTACTGAGATTGACCCATTTGACCAAAACTCTATACCGCAAAAACGTACCGCACTGGGCCGATTCGCTCATGAAAACTGTGCGTATGCTCCTGTTGAGCAAGGTAAGCCAGTGGTGTTCTACATGGGTGATGACGCCCGAGGTGAGTACATTTATAAGTTTGTCTCCAAAGCGATGTGGTCAAACTCGGACATCGGCGGCGGACTAAAAGCAGGTGACAAATATCTGAATGACGGCACGCTATACGTGGCGGTATTTAACGAAGATGGTAGCGGTGAATGGAAAGCTCTCGTCCATGGTCAAAATGGACTGGATGCTTTTAATAGTGTACTGCCATTCAATGGACAAGATGAGGTATTGGTCTTTGCTCGTGCAGCTGCCGATGCTGCTGGTGCTACTAAGATGGATCGACCTGAATGGGTATCGGTCAGCCCTATGACGGGTGATGTCTATGTGACATTGACCAATAATAAATATCGCGGTGTGCGTGACGACCAGCCTGTCTCAGCTTCCAATCCGCGTAGCTATCAATCAAGCGGAAAAGCGCTTGGTAATGACAATGGTCACATTATTCGCTGGGCAGAAGCGGGCGGCGACCATGCCGCAACGAGCTTTGAGTGGGATATTTATCTGTTTGGTGCGCCAAGTGATTTATCGGCAGAAAACTTATCTCAGCTAAATGATAATAATGACTTTTCTTCACCTGATGGGCTATATTTTGACCCGCGCGGTGTCTTGTGGATTCAGACAGATGACGGCGCTTATACCGATACCAGTAGCTGCATGTTGCTCGCGGCTCTACCAGGCAAAGTCAGTGATGGCTCGATGACGACCACATCGGCAGGGCAGTCGACCCGAGTCGGCACATCTGCTAGCAATGACAATATTAAACGGTTCTTTGTTGGTCCTGAAGGATGCGAAGTAACAGGTATTACCATGGCACCAGATTTTAAGACGCTGTTTATCAACATTCAGCATCCTGGCAACACATGGGGCGCTGTCGCTGGCGGTAGTATACCTCGCTCAGCGACTGTGATGATTACTCGCGAGGATGGTGATGTCATACTGGCAGAATCATTTGTTACAGCTGATAGCACGACATAGATAGATAAGCTGTAAGCGAATAATAGAAATAACCAAAATGCTCACGACCATAAGAATCCCAAGTTAAGGCTTGGGATTTTTTATTGTCATATTGATTTGATGGCTAACGAGACCGTCTATCACTCATCTGGCTCTGCTAATCGTCATCTCGCTCTAAAGTCAAACCATTCACTTCTCTTTGCTGCCGTTACAGGATAATATAGACCATTACTTCTCTCGCTGAATGTGCAAATATTATGAGCAGTCCAAATGTGTTTTATAACAACGGTGTTAGTGACAGCGACGCTCAAAACGATAGCAGCTATACTCGTACTCACCATGAGCTCGATGCGCATTTTGTCCCAGATGCGAGTGTACCGCTACACAGTCATCTATATGAGCAAATCGACCAACTCGAAGCCATCGATATGGATGAACTGGTTAAGCTACTAGCAGATTCAGATGACAGTGATGAAATCAACAAAACACCTGTATCTCTGGCTGATTTTTTTGAAGGATTGGCGCAGCTTGCTACCATGGGTGTGGTTGAGGTTACAGAAATCGTAGAAGCCATCCACCGTGAAGTTATTCTGCGTCCGCTAGGCCGCTTCAATGACAAACATTTAAATAAATGGTCGCGCGGATTTACTGGACGTATCTATGGCACGATACGTCATGTCATGCAAATGGTCGGTAATAATCTGGCGTCTGTACTACGCATATACAAAAACCTGATTCTCCAAAAGTCAGTGCAGCCACTACCAGACTCACTAAAAAAACTGGTCAATGTACTCAATGGTGTCATGGGTGACCATCTTGTCAACAATCAAAATGCGCTCGCCATTCCGATGATGCTATACACTCAAGACGGCAAACCACAGAATGAAGTGCTATCAGGCCGTATCGCTATTTTGTGCCATGGTCTATGCATGAGTCATTTGAGCTGGCAAGCCCAAGCGGATAATGATTTAGGCGAGGCCATTCATGTCAGCCAGCCTGATACCACGGTGTTATATTTGGATTACAACACAGGTCGCCGTATCTCGCGTAGCGGCCGTAAGTTCTCTCAATTGCTACAAGCGCTGGTCGCTGACAACCCAAATATCAGTCAGATAGATCTTGTTGGACATAGTATGGGCGGTTTGGTCTCTCGCAGCGCACTGTTTTATGGTGAGCAAGATCGCCTAGACTGGACCAAGCGCGTGGGCAATCTCATCACGCTAGGTTCGCCGCATCATGGGGCAGTCCTTGAGCGTATCGGTAATTATGTGCAAGACGTCATTGCCAAGCTACCGTTTGCAGGCTCACTGGCCAAGCTCGGTGATATGCGCAGTGCCGGTATTATCGATCTGCGTCATGGCAGTATTCGTGATGCGGATTGGAAAGCATTAGAAGGACGTAGCGTACTACCACAAGACTTTCGCCATCCTGCACGGCTGCCAAGTGGTATCAAAACTTACTTTGTCGCCAGTGCGTTGCTTGAGACGCATTATGATTCTAAGGTAACGGATCTGCTAGGAGACAGTTTGGTATCCGTCGCTTCAGCATTGGGTGAAGATGACGCTGAGCATGCCTTATTTGTGCCAGATGGTAATAAAGCGGTGTTTTATGGTGTTAATCATATGAACTTGATTCATAGTAGACGGGTGCGCGAGCAGGTTGTTGAATGGCTACTTGATAATGGTCGAAATGACTACGCCGGACGTCCGTGCATACATTCTTATCCTAGAAGTTTGGATGTGGCGGTGTAGTGATTTAATGTGAAAAACAAAAACCCTCAAGCATGACGCTTGAGGGTTTTTTTATAAACATTGACTTATAGTAAGTAAGAAAACTTACTCAGCAAATATCGCTGCTACATCATCTTTATTGAATTTATAGACTTCACCGCAGAATCCACAATCCATCTCAAATGTACCGCCTTGCTCTTCGACGATGTCTAATGCTTCTGCTTCACCAATTTGCTCGATTGCCATTTCACACTTCTCGCGTGAGCAAGTGCAACCAAATGATAGAGGCGCAGGCTCAGGGGCAACAATGTTTTCTTCGTGATACAAGCGATAGAGTATTTCGTTAGCATCCAGTGTCGTTAGCTCTTCTGGTTTGACCGTGCGCGTCAATACAGACAAGCGCGTCCATAAATCATCATCGATACCCGCATCTTGGTTTTGCTCAACTTCAGACGTTTCTTCAGCAGTACGCGGTAGCATTTGTACCAAGATACCACCAGCTTGCAGGCCATCAGATGCCAAGTTAATTAACGTTGGAATCTGGGCTGATTGCTTTTGATAATGCGCTAAGCAGTCCGCTAGATTGTCATGGCTACGCTCAACGATACCTTGGTATGGCTCACCGCCATCAGGCTGAATATTGATAAACAATACGCCTTGTCCCATCGCACCAAGCTCAGCAAAGGCTTCTTTGGCATGGGTCATATTGTCCCACGCTTGTACTTGCTCATCCGTCTCGCCTTTCCAGCTAGCAAGCGCACGAATGATACCGTCTTGATCGCATTCTGCCATCGCCCAGTTTAGTAAGCTGTCACTGTCTGATGATTGCAACTGAATAGACAGGCGACCATTGATTTTGACCGTACTGATTAGCAAACTCGCTGCGGTCAGCATCTCACCTAATAAGCGTTTGATGGCTTCTGGGTAGGGCTTTTGTGCAATCGTGCTTGCGTAGCTGCGTGATAGACGTACCACATCACCGCGCACGGGAGAGTCTTCAACAAAGAAACGTTGGCGAATGTCGTTGCTGCCATGGTTGCCAGTAGTTTGGCTGTCCGTATTTGGGACTTGGATATCTTGAGTCATAAGTCATTTGTAATATAGAGAAGTTGTTTGCTTTATGGGGATTACTGCCGATTTATCAATCTCACTTAGCAGACTGTTTTGATGATTATGAGTAGTAATTGTCAATAATTAGCTTAAACAACCAAGCAGCTGTTTGTACAAAGTTCTGAGTAGATAGCCGCTATGAGCCAACATTTTATAGCCAGAATATAAACATATTCATAAATATGTACTCTCTCAAAAAAAATTCACCCTCTACTGCAAATTTGTTGTACAGTAACATTAAGTTGCATTGTGATAAACAACAGCAACAACCGTACGGATGCGGGGCAGTCGGGTCAATCAGACCTATGTCGTCCAAGCACTCACTCAATCTTGCGATAAAAGGATGTATTTCATGACATACTCATTTTCCAAACCGTTGACTTTAGCTGCTGTTATGGCATTAGGTTTAGCGGGATGTAATAACAGCAGCCAGACCAGTACTGATGCGCCAGCAGATGATGCAGCGACGACAGAAACCACGACCAACGGTACGCTACAGAAAATCAAAGACTCTGGCACTATTGTCGTCGGTCACCGTGATTCCTCTATTCCTTTTTCTTATATCGCTGATGATCCTAACCAACCGATTGGCTATGCACACGACTTGGAAATGAAAGTGGTTGAAGCCGTTAAGCAAAAGCTAAACATGCCAGACCTTAACGTTCGCTATAACCTAATTACTTCGCAAACTCGTATCCCATTGGTACAAAACGGCACAGTAGATTTTGAGTGTGGCTCAACAACCAATAACGAAGAACGTCAAAAGCAAGTCGCTTTCTCAAACGGTTTCTTTGAAATCGGTACGCGTCTGTTGACCAAAAAAGATTCTGGTATTCAAGATTTTGAAGACCTAAAAGGTAAAACTCTGGTAACGACAGCAGGCACGACTTCAGAGCGTTATATCCGTCAGTACAACGATGATAATAAAATGGATACCAACATCATCTCAGCCAAAGATCATGGCGAAGGCTTCCTAATGCTAGAGAATGGTCGCGCTGATGCCTTTATGATGGATGATGTATTGCTCGCGGGCGAAAAAGCCAAAGCAAAAAATCCTGATGAGTGGGTCATCGTCGGTACGCCGCAATCGTTTGAAATCTATGGTTGTATGATGCGTAAAGATGATCCTGAATTCAAAGCTGTGGTCGATGAAGCACTTGCTAATGTCTTTAGCTCAGGCGAAATCAATAGCATTTATGACAAGTGGTTCTTGAACCCAATCCCACCAAAGAACGTCAATCTAAACTTTGAGATGTCAGACAACTTAAAGGCCTTGATTGCCAATCCGCATGACAGCGCTCAGCCTAAAGAAGCAGCAGCGCAGTAACGCTCATTGTCCCTCAACATAGCTTGCCTATACGTTCAGATAACCAGTAATTTTATTTGACGTATAGGCTTATCAATCGTTGCTCGGAGAGACAACCATGAATTATAGCTGGAACTGGGGTGTGCTCTTTGAGCAGACTGGTATTGGCAACGAGCTCTACATCCATTGGATGATCACTGGTCTTGGCTGGCTGCTATTGATTGGCAGTATCGCATGGGCCATTGCGATGGTCGTCGGTACTATCTTCGGTATCATGCGTACTTTGCCCAACAAGACTGCTCGTGCAATCGGTACGGCTTATGTAACATTTTTTCGTAATATTCCACTGCTTGTTCAACTGTTCTTTTGGTTTTATATCGCGCCTGGCTGGCTCACGCCGACGATACAAGAATGGTGGTATAAGGATTTGTCTCCGAATACCTCAGCCATGTTATCAGCCAGTATTGGTTTGGGCTTATTTACCGCTGCTCGTATCGTTGAACAGGTACGGACGGGTATTGAGTCATTACCAGATGGACAGATTAACGCGGCCTATGCGTTAGGGTTTAGCATTCCACAAGTCTATAAAGAAGTGCTGCTACCGCAAGCATTCCGTATTATCTTGCCACCGCTCAGCTCTGAGCTGACTAATTGCTTTAAAAACGCTTCTGTGGCCTCGCTTGTGGGGGTAATGGAGCTGATTAGCCAAACCAAAACCATCAGCGAATATACTCAAAATAGTATCGAGATATATACTTACGCGACGATTATTTATTTGGTTTTCAATTTATCCTTAATCGCTATTATGGGATTGATTGAACGTAAATTGCGTGTGCCTGGGCTTATTGCGGGAGGTCAGAAATGAATATGACCGAATTGGCAACAGCCTATCCTGGTTTGATGGGTGGCATGCTTACCACTTTAAAAGTGCTGTTTTTGGCTATTTTAGGCGGTATCAGTTTAGGAACTGTACTGGCATTGATGCGCTTGTCAGGCATTAAAGCGCTTGAGATTCCAGCCAAACTATACGTCAATTACTTCCGCTCCGTACCGCTGCTACTGGTACTGCTATGGTTTTATTTTGCCGTACCGATGATTTATCTTTGGGTAGCGGGTAAGTACCTGCAACTCGATGCGGCATTTGCCTCTTGTGTGGTCGCATTTATGATGTTTGAGGCCGCTTATTTCTCAGAAGTAGTGCGTGCTGGTATTCAATCGATTGGTAGCGGGCAGGTCAATGCGGCAAAAGCGCTCGGTATGACTTATGGGCAGACCATGCGTCTGGTCATCTTGCCACAAGCCTTTCGTAAGATGCTGCCATTGATTTTGCAGCAATGTATTATTTTATTCCAAGATACGACACTGGTATTTGCCATTGGTTTGACCGACTTTTTCCGCGCAGCCTATGTTCGCGGTGAGCTAATGGGCTTACTCACGCCGTATATCCTAGGTGCTGGTGCTGTCTATTTTGTGATTAGCTTAAGTGCTTCTATTGGTGTGCAACAATTACAAAAGCGTTTGCGGTTTTAGTATAGTTATTTTAATACGGCTATCGCTTGCGCTTTTGAGTGTTAAAAGCTTGAGTATTTGATTTAACTTTTTTAAATAATGATTATCGAAAATAATGTGGTTAGGAGCCAGTGATGAGCAATGCTGATACGTACTTAAATGCCTTTGGCGGGCTGGTTACCAATAGTGGTCATGCTAGTGATGAGATGGTCATCGAGATATCTAATGTCAGCAAATGGTATGGAGACTTTCAAGTACTGACTGACTGTACGGCGCATGTACATAAAGGTGATGTCGTCGTCGTTTGTGGTCCATCGGGCAGTGGTAAATCAACTTTGATTAAGACAGTGAATGGACTTGAGCCTTTTCAAAAAGGTGAAATCATGGTCAATGGTATCTCAGTTGGTGCACCTAAGACCAACTTGCCTAAGCTGCGTAGTCGTGTCGGTATGGTGTTTCAGCATTTTGAACTGTTTCCACATCTAACGATTATTGATAATCTAACCGTTGCGCAAATCAAGGTGCTAGGCCGTAAAGAAAGCGAGGCCAAGCAAAAAGCCATGGTGTATTTGGATCGTGTCGGACTGACGGTACAAGCGGCGAAGTATCCGGCAGAATTGTCCGGTGGTCAGCAGCAGCGGGTGGCGATTGCTCGTGCGCTGGCAATGGATCCAGTAGCGATGCTATTTGATGAGCCAACTTCCGCACTTGACCCTGAGATGATTCAAGAAGTACTCGATGTGATGGTGGAGCTGACTCGTGATGGCATGACCATGATGTGTGTGACCCATGAAATGGGTTTTGCCAGTCAGGTCGCCAACCGGATTATCTTTATGGATGAAGGTCATATTGTCGAAAACTGTAGTAAAGATGAGTTTTTTGAAGGGGCGAAAAGTGAGCGCGCGCAGATGTTCTTATCTAAAATTCTCAATCACTAACGATGTTATTAGAAAAACCTTTAGATTTACATGATGAGAAGCGTCTATTTATAGGCGCTTTTTTGTGCCCGTAGCACATTTGACTATTCCATAAACCCTAGTCGATTTATACCGTCAACCATGATAGTGATATGAGTAATTACATTGTGAGCTGTATGGCAGAATAGATGAGTGAATGGCTGTTTACTGATACAATAAGGGTAATTATATTTGGCGAAATCTGATACACACAGTAATTAAGTTAATAGGAGCTTGTATGAGTGCAGAACGTTCATCTACATCGAAAGGTGTAGTAATTATTGGTGCAGGATTGGCCGGCTGGCATGTCATCGATGCGATTCGGGCGAAAGATAAAGACATTCCAATTACCTTGATTACCGCTGATAGTGGCGATCGTTATCATAAACCTATGCTAACAATGGCAATTAGCCAAAACAAAAGCGCATCAGACTTGGTGCGGGCTACGGGTAGTGAGGCGGCAGAAGCTGCGAATGTTAACTTGCTGGCTAATACGCAGGTCACTGATATTGACGCTAGCACTCAGCAGCTACAACTTGTCTCTGCGCTGCGATCGGACCCCGTTTATACCAATTACGCCACTATCAGCTATGACAAGCTGGTACTGGCAATGGGTGCTCATCCTATTTTTCCATCGAGCTTACCAGAAGATTTGGTCTGGCATGTCAATCATATTGAGCGCTTTGGACAGCTGCAAGAGAAGCTGGCAAGCGGTCGTCAGCATGTTGCCATTGTTGGGGCTGGCATGGTTGGGACAGAAATCGCTGAGGACTTGCTGAAGGCTGGTCATGAAGTAACGCTGATTGATTTAAATGATGCACCGCTTTCACAAATGCTACCGTCAAAAGCGACGGCACGTATTGCTCAAGCGGTCAAATCACAAGGGATTAACTTTTTAGGCGGCTACCAAGTGTCTGACGTCATACGTAATAGTGATGGTAAGTTGCAAGTCAGCTATGACTCAGTTGCATCAGATGCTGATAGTAATATTGCTCAGTCTCTCGAACCATTAGTCGTTGACCATGTCATTGCCAGTACCGGGCTGACGGTTGATGATAAATTGCCTGCCGCTGCTGGCGTTGAATTCAATCGCCGTACCGGTATCGTGGTCGATGCGACAACACTGCGTACTAATACTTCTAGTATTTACGCCATTGGTGATTGCATGTCTATTAATGGGGTTGCCTGTCGTTATGTTGCGCCACTGCGTGCGCAAGCTGCCACCATTGCGGATGATATTTTGGGGCATGAACATGACGGCTATGAGCATAAACCGCCGATGATTCGTCTTAAAAATAAAGCCATCTCTGTGATGGTTACTGGTGTGCCGCAAGCTGCTGGCAATTGGCAGGTAAAGACTGAAACGGATGAAGCGTTAATCATGGATTTGATAGATGATAACGATGCGGTTAGCGCGACAGTGACTATTAAAGCGCCTATCATGCCTAAAGGGTAACTATTAAAAATCTTTACACCATAGCCAATGCTGCAAACCTAATGCAGCACTGGCTTTTTTATGGCTATCGCATTTTTTGCATTAGTTATCGACTTGATAATACGTTGTATCAATCATAATCGATACGTGCTGTATCAGTTATGATTGACAGTCTTTTATTTTAGGCGCTATATTGGTTAGGAGGTAACTAGAAAGCTATAAATATAGCGATAAAGAGTATTCAAGGAAAAATATTTACCTTAGCAGCGCATTACATGCACATAAGGCAATAAAATAATAAAACTAACAGCAAAACGAAAGGATTCGTTATGACTCAGCACACCGATTTCGACAATATTCTCAATGAGAATACTCTTAATGACAGTATTCTCAATAATGTTCCCAAAGTCAATATAGGCGCGCGCTCAACGAATGCGCCACTCACCCAAAGCCATGATAAAGGACTTGATGTGCCGCTGATTGAAGCGACCATCGGTGACTTTTTCGATGCTATTGTTAATAAATATCCTGAGCGTGAAGCCTTGGTTTCTCGCCATCAAAATATCCGTTGGACTTATCGCGAGCTACAGGAAAAAGTTAATCAGTTAGCCAGTGCCCTGATTGAGATGGGGCTTGAGATAGGGGATCGTATCGCTATTTGGTCGCATAATAATGCGGAATGGCTGCTGATGCAATTAGCGACAGCAAAAATCGGCGTCATCTTAGTCAATATCAATCCTGCCTATCGTACCTTTGAGCTGCAATATGCGCTGAATAAACTGGGCTGCTCGGCCTTGGTATTGATGCGTCATTTTAAAACCAGTGATTATACGCAAATGATTCGTGAGCTATGTCCTGAAATTTATCATAAAGACTATACTCAGCTTGATTTGGTCGAGATTCCTACCATCGAGCGCATTATTTGGATTGATGAACCAGAGAGTGATGAGGACTTTAATTTTATGCAGAAGTTCTCTACGTGGATGGCAGAGGGTGATGCAAACGACCCTCGCGTAGCGGAACGCCAAGCCTCGCTTAAGAACACTGATGCTATTAGTGTGCAGTTTACCAGTGGCACGACCGGCACACCCAAAGGCGCCACCTTAACGCATCGTAATATCTTGAACAACGGATATTTTATGGGCGAAGGAATGAGGCTCACCGAAGAAGATAGGCTATGTATCCCATTGCCACTCTATCACTGCTTTGGCATGGTGGGTGGCAACTTAGCTATTTTGACCCACGGTGGTTGCGCGGTGTATCCCAATGATGGTTTTGATCCGTTGACAGTATTGCAAACAGTGGAAGCAGAAAAGTGTACTGCTCTGCTGGGGGTGCCAACGATGTTTATCGCGGAACTTGATCATCCGGAATTTGATAGCTTTGATTTATCTAGTCTGCGCACCGGTATTATGGGCGGCTCAAGCTGTCCCATTGAGGTCATGCGCCGTGTCATGGATAAGATGCACATGAGCGAGGTGACCATTGCTTATGGCATGACCGAGACCAGTCCAGCCTCTTGTCAGACCAGCTCGCAAACGCCCCTTGAAAAGAGAGTATCTACCGTAGGAATGGTGCTACCAGCGCTTGAGGTCAAAATCGTCGATACCGAAACGGGTGAGGTCGTCCCGATTGGAGAGACGGGCGAATTACTGACATACGGCTACGCGGTCATGAAAAGCTATTGGGGCAGCCGTTTTAAAACCCGAAAAGCCATTCAGGATGGTTGGATGCACACGGGTGATTTGGCAACGATGGACGAAGATGGCTATATTACGGTGGTTGGGCGTAGTAAAGATATGATCATTCGTGGCGGCGAAAATATTTATCCAGTAGAAGTCGAAAATTATCTCTATCGCCATCCAAAAATTCGTGATGTGCAAATCGTTGGTGTTCCTGATAAAAAGTATGGTGAAGTACTGGCGGCGTGGATTATTGCCAAAGAGCCGAGTGGCTTAAACGAAGAAGAGATAAGGCAATTTTGTCGTGACCATATCGCTCATTATAAAGTGCCGACCTATTTTCGCTTTGTGACTGACTATCCAATGACCGTGACTGGTAAAATTCAAAAATATAAAATTGTTGAGCAAATGATAGAGGAGTTGGGCTTGGAGTGATTTGAAACTCTTCATCACTGGAAAAGCCAGCTTTTTACTATTATGGTATAAAGCTGGCTTTTCTAATTTAGGTCGTATAAAAGACTCGTTGATTAGTCACCATTGAAGCATTACTCTTGTGTCGTTATTTTTAAATGATACATAATGTATTACTATTATTGACAGCCTTTCATTGATGGCGTTATAGTAGCTGCATGCTATGTAAGACCTGTTCAAGGAAGAACGCTATACCCACAGGCTATTAATAAGCACCGTATAAAGTAAAACGAAAGGACTCGTTATGACTAAAAATCCTGATTTTGATACCATTCTAAAAAATATTCCTAGCATCAATATGGGCGCGCGCTCAGCAAATGCGCCACTTACCCAAAGCTATGATAAAGGTCCTGATGTGCCGCTGATTGAAGCGACTATCGGTGATTTTTTTGATGCGATTGTCTCCAAATATCCAGAGCGCGAAGCACTGGTCGTGCGCCATCAAAATATCCGCTGGACGTATCGTGAGTTACAACAGCATGTTAATCAGCTGGCTAGTAGTATGATTGAGATGGGACTTGAGATTGGCGATCGCATCGGTATCTGGTCGCACAACAATGCTGAATGGCTCTTGATGCAATTAGCGACCGCGAAAGTCGGCGTTATCCTCGTCAATATCAATCCTGCCTATCGTACCTTTGAGCTGCAATATGCGTTAAATAAACTCGGCTGCTCAGCACTCGTGCTCATGCGTCATTTCAAAAGCAGCGACTATGCCAGCCTAATCCGTGAGCTGTGTCCTGAGATTTACCATAAAGATTATACTCAGCTTGATTTGGTCGAGATTCCAACCATTGAGCGTATCATTTGGATTGATGAACCAAACTCTGATGAAGAGTTTGGTTTTATGCAGAAGTTCTCTGCTTGGATGGCGGAAGGCGATGCCAACGATCCACGGGTTGCCGAGCGTCAAGCCCAGCTTAAAAACACGGATGCTATTAACGTCCAATTTACCAGTGGCACGACTGGTACACCAAAAGGTGCCACCTTAAGCCATCGTAATATCTTAAATAATGGCTACTTTATCGGTGAGGCCATGAATCTCACCGAGGAAGACAGACTGTGTATTCCAGTACCGCTATACCATTGCTTCGGCATGGTGCTCGGCAACTTAGCGATTCTGACGCATGGCGGCTGTATCGTCTATCCGAACGATGGCTTTGAGCCGTTATCAGTGCTGCAAGCAGTCGAAGAAGAGAAATGTACTGGTCTGCATGGCGTACCGACGATGTTTATTGCCGAGCTCGACCATCCTGAATTTGAAAATTTTGATTTATCGACTTTGCGTACTGGCATTATGGCCGGCTCTAGCTGTCCGATTGAAGTCATGCGCCGTGTCATTGATAAGATGCATATGAGTGAGGTCACCATTGCTTATGGCATGACCGAGACCAGTCCCGTTTCCTGCCAGACCAATGAGCACACGCCACTTGATAAGCAAGTATCAACCGTGGGATTGGTACAGCCTGCGCTTGAGGTGAAAGTCGTCGATACAGAAACAGGTGAAATTGTACCGCTAGGTGAGACAGGTGAGTTGCTTACACGAGGCTATTCAGTGATGAAAGGCTATTGGGGTAGCCGTTTTAAAACGCGTGAGGCTATCCAAGATGGTTGGATGCATACGGGTGACTTGGCCACAATGGATGAAGATGGCTACGTCAAAATCGTCGGTCGTAGTAAAGACATGGTGATTCGCGGCGGCGAAAATATCTATCCGGTAGAAATTGAAAATTACCTTTATCGTCATCCAAAGATTCGTGATGTGCAAATCGTGGGTATACCCGACGAGCGTTATGGTGAAGTGCTGGCAGCGTGGATTATTCCGAAAGAGCCTGGCTGCTTGACTGAACAGGAAGTCCGTGAATTCTGCAGCGAGCATATCGCTCATTATAAAGTGCCTGCTTACTATCGCTTTGTGACTGAATATCCAATGACCATCACTGGCAAGATTCAAAAATATAAAATCATTGAGCAAATGAAAGAAGAGTTGGGTTTGTAGTAAGCTTACTTATCTGCTCTAAAAAACAAAAGACTAACCATATTCATTTCACTATAAAAGTATTACAGCGTTAACCTCGCTTGAAGTATCACACATACATCTGCACTCGGTTGCCTTGTACTACTTTTAAATTGAATCGACTATATGTGAGCAACGCTTAAAAATAGCAGTTAGTATGATTTATATAAAAAGCTACTTACATCTACGTATCTATCTATGTATAAGAAAAAAAGGGATATCATGAGCGCTATCATAACCAGTAAACTGAGTCCAAACTCAAGCGATTTTCAGCAAAACAGTGCCGCGATGCAAGAGATAGTCGATGACCTGTATGTACACTTGCGTAAAGTTGCCCAAGGTGGCTCAGAGCGTGCACGAGCCAAGCATCTAGCGCGTGGCAAACTCTTGCCTCGTGAGCGTGTCGAGCGTTTATTGGATGTGGGTACGCCGTTCCTAGAAGTGGCGCCGATGGCCGCACATGATATGTATGGCGAAGAGATTCCAGCGGCTGGGGTGATTGCCGGTATCGGTCGTATCAATGGCGTTGAGTGCATGATTGTCTGTAACGATGCCACGGTAAAAGGCGGCACGTACTACCCAATGACGGTCAAAAAACACCTACGAGCTCAAGAGATTGCGCAAGAAAACCATCTACCATGCGTTTATCTGGTTGATTCAGGTGGGGCTAATTTACCGAACCAAGATGATGTATTCCCTGATAAAGAACATTTCGGCCGTATCTTTTTTAATCAAGCCAATCTCAGTGCGGCAGGTATTCCGCAGATTGCTGTGGTCATGGGCAGCTGTACGGCTGGCGGTGCGTATGTGCCCGCCATGAGCGATGAGTCTATTATTGTAAAAGAGCAAGGTACGATCTTTTTGGGTGGTCCGCCACTAGTCAAAGCAGCAACTGGTGAAGAGGTCACGGCAGAAGACTTGGGTGGTGGCGATGTACATACCCGACTTTCAGGCGTGGTTGATCATCTAGCGCAGAATGATACGCATGCACTATCGATTGCCCGTAATATCGTCAGTCACCTAAATCGCCCTGCAAAAAATATTCCTAATCAAATCACACCGCGTCCGCCACGTTACGATGCCAAAGAACTCTATGGTGTGATTCCAACGGACAAGCGCAAGCCATTTGATATCAGAGAAATCATCGCGCGTATCGTCGATGACAGTGCTTTTGATGAATTCAAATCACGCTTTGGTACGACGTTGGTTTGTGGATTTGCTCATATCGAAGGGATGCCTGTTGGTATTATTGCCAATAACGGTATCTTGTTCAGTGAGTCAGCGCAAAAAGGTACTCACTTCATCGAGCTGTGCTGTAAGCGCAAAATTCCATTAGTGTTCCTGCAGAACATTACTGGCTTTATGGTTGGCCGCAAATACGAGAATGAAGGTATCGCTCGTCATGGCGCCAAAATGGTAATGGCAGTGGCGAATGCAAAAGTACCTAAGTTTACTGTCATCGTTGGCGGCTCATTCGGTGCTGGTAACTACGGCATGTGTGGCCGTGCTTATAGTCCGCGTTTCTTATGGATGTGGCCAAATGCGCGTATTTCTGTGATGGGCGGCGAGCAAGCAGCATCGGTATTGGCAACGGTTAAGCGTGATAACTTTGATCGTAAAGGCGAAGCTTGGAGTGAGGAAGATGAAGCGGCATTTAAAGCGCCAATACGTGACATGTATGAAGAGCAAGGTCATCCTTATTATGCTACCGCTCGTCTATGGGATGACGGCGTGATTGATCCTGCTGATACGCGTAATGTGTTGGCATTAGCGCTTAGTGCCGCTCATAACGCTCCCATCGAAGAAACTACTTTCGGTGTTTTTAGAATGTAACCAGTTTTTAATATTTAACGATACTCAATAAATATCATTAGTAAAGATAGTAGATAGTGACTAAAAAAAGAGAAGACAATGCAACAAAATATAAATAACTATAAAAGCCTACTGGTTAACGTCGAGCAGCACGTGGCGACAGTGACGTTGAATCGTCCTGAGATACGTAATGCCTTTAACGACGAAATGATTGCCGAGTTAACCGATGCATTCAATACGCTTGGTGCTGATGATGAAGTACGTGTCATTGTGCTAGCAGCTACTGGCAAGGCATTTTGCGCAGGTGCTGACCTCAATTGGATGCGTGCCATGGCAGATTATAGCTATGAAGAGAATCTAGCGGATGCTGATAAATTGGCGCAAATGCTTAAGACTATTTATGAATGTCCTAAGCCAACAGTCGCGGCTATTCAAGGCGATGTATACGCAGGTGGCATGGGTCTAGTCGCTGCTTGCGACGTAGCCATTGCGGTCAAAATTGCTAATTTCTGCCTCAGTGAAGTGCGTTTAGGGTTGGCACCTGCCACTATCAGTCCTTATGTTATCCGCGCGCTAGGCGCTAGAGCATCGCAGCGTTATTTCTTAAGTGCTGAAGTGTTTGATGCCAAAAAGGCGCGTCAGCTTGGCTTTATCCATGAGCGTGTTAGCGAAGAGTGGCTAGGCGATGAAGTGGCTGCGTTCTGTAACAAGGTCGTCAAAAACAGCCCTGATGCAGTTAAGACCTGCAAACAGCTATTACACGATGTTGCTGGTGCGCCTATTACAGATGAGCTGATTGCTGACACGGTCAAAGGTATCGCTGATATTCGCTCATCAGAGCAAGGCCGCGAGGGTGTGCAAGCATTTTTGCAAAAGCGTAAACCTGATTGGCTAATGGCAGACTAACTAGTAGCAGAACAATGATAGGCAAATGGGTAAATAGACAAGACGTCAAATAATAACGACAAGACACAGGGATAGTTATGTTTTCTAAAATTCTAATCGCCAACCGTGGTGAAATTGCTTGCCGAGTGGCTGCGACTGCTAAGCGTCTTGGCGTCAGTACCGTTGCTGTTTATTCCGATGCGGATCGTGAGGCCAAACATGTGGCTGTCTGTGATGAGGCTATCTATTTAGGCGGTTCGGCACCGAAAGACAGTTATCTCAAAGGCGATGCTATTATTGCGATAGCGCTTGAGACTGGTGCCCAAGCGATTCATCCAGGATATGGGTTCTTGAGCGAAAATGCAGACTTTGCGCAGGCTTGCCAAGATGCTGGCTTGGTATTTATTGGCCCATCGGCAGATGCTATTCGCGCTATGGGCGGTAAGTCTGAATCTAAGCGCTTGATGGAGTCAGCTGGTGTACCGCTGATCCCCGGTTATCATGGTGACAACCAAAATGCACAGTTTTTGCAGCAGCAGGCCGATAGTATTGGCTATCCTGTCTTGATTAAAGCGAGTGCAGGTGGCGGTGGTAAAGGTATGCGTATCGTTGAAAAAAGCAGCGATTTTATTGACCTGCTAGACTCCTGTCGCCGAGAAGCGATTACCAGTTTTGGCAATGATCAAGTGTTGGTCGAAAAATACGCGCTAAAACCACGTCATATCGAAATCCAAGTATTCGGTGATACGCATGGCAATTATGTGCATCTGTTTGAGCGTGATTGCTCAGTACAGCGCCGCCATCAAAAAGTATTAGAAGAAGCGCCCGCACCGGGTGTCGATACTGCGATGCGTGAAGCGATGGGCACAGCGGCAATCGAAGCAGCACGTGCGGTCGATTACGTGGGTGCAGGTACGGTTGAGTTTATTGTGGAGCAGCGTGAAGACTCTATGAATTTTTATTTCATGGAAATGAATACGCGTTTGCAAGTTGAGCATCCTGTTAGTGAAGCGATTACGGGTGTCGATTTGGTCGAGTGGCAGCTGTTGGTTGCTGCAGGTCAGCCATTGCCAAAAACACAAGATGATCTGGCTATCAACGGTCATGCAATTGAGGCGCGTATCTGTGCTGAAAACCCTGACAATAATTTCTTGCCAGCGACAGGAACTTTATTCACTTATCAAAAGCCTGAGCATAGTACCTTTAACATTACCGATGTGCGTATCGACGATGGCGTACGTGAGGGTGATGTGATCAGTCCTTTTTACGACTCTATGATTGCCAAGCTTATCGTGCATGCTCCTACGCGCGAGCAAGCGTTGGCGAGACTAGACCATGCATTGGCACAGACTCGTATCGTTGGTCTGCCAAACAACGTGGCATTTTTGCGTTATATTTTAAATACCGATTCATTTAGCAAAGCCAATCTTGATACGGCCTTGATAGAGCGTGAGCAGGATAAACTTTTTGACCAGCATCCTCTTGAGTTATCGACGCTTGTGGTGACAGCTATTGCCCAGCAGCTTGCGAGTGAAGCGACCACGCAGGGCTCAGATCCGTTTAGCAAGCCGACGGGTTTCCGTGCTTATAGCAATTATACTCGTTCATTTAGCTTGGTTTATGATGAGCAAGCCTACAGTGCTCGCATCAGTAATTGGCATAATGCGAGTTGTGTTGATAGCAAAAAAGGCGGCGATAATCTCAGTAGTTTTACGCTCGTCATTGGTCAAGAAATCGTAAATACGCAGGATGATAGCAATATCAATGTAGCGGCTCAGACCGAAACGGTTTATGAAGGTGAGGTCAATTATGATAGCAGTGACGCGCACAATCATACTTTATGGTTAGATGGTGCACGTATCAGTGCCCAAAGCTGGGTAAATAACGAGACAGTCTACGTATTCACAGATAGCGGACGTGATGAAATTACGCTTATTGATATCATGGCACATGTGGGCGAAGACACAGCAGCAGTTGGCAGTTTGAAGTCACCAATGCCAGGACAAGTGGTTGCATTCAAAGTAGCTGTTGGCGATACTGTGAAAAAAGGCGAGCCACTTGCCGTCATCGAAGCCATGAAAATTGAACACACGATTACCGCACCGACAGATGGTGTGGTAGCAGAGCTATTATTTGCAGCAGGTGATTTGGTCGCTGATGGTGATGAGCTATTGCGAATCGATAGTGAAAAAGCATAGCTGACGTAGCTTAATAAAAAAGCCTCATCAAAGCGCAAATAACAAAAAGGACGACAAGTATGAGCCATTCGTATCCAAGCCATGTCAGCATTGTTGATGTCAGTCCACGTGATGGACTACAAAACGAATCCATGACGGTACCGACTGAGGTTAAGCAAGCGCTTATCAATGACTTGATTGCGGCGGGTGTCAAAAAGCTGGAAGCGACCAGTTTTGTCTCGCCAAAGTGGGTGCCACAAATGGGCGATAATAGCGCGCTACTTGACGCGCTAGCGCCGACACGGCAGACGGACGTTTGCTACTCGGTACTGGTGCCCAATATGCGTGGCTTTGAAAGTGCTATTTTGCATCGCCCAGATGAAATCGTTATTTTCGGCTCAGCCAGTGAAACCTTTAGTCAAAAAAACATCAACTGTAGTATCGATGAGAGTATCGAACGTTTTGCGCCAGTAGCTGCTGCAGCAAAAGCCCAAGGCATAAAGGTACGTGGCGTTATCTCTTGTACGGTTGGTTGTCCCTATGAAGGCGAGATTGACCCAAGCCAAGTAGCCTATGTGACCAAGCGTCTGGTAGAGATTGGTTCAGAGCAAATTGGCATTGCCGATACGATCGGTGTGGGTACGCCGCTCAAAGTACAACGAGCATTGCAAGCTGCACTTGAGTATGCTGATATCTCTATGCTATCAGGTCATTTCCATGATACTTATGGCCAGGCACTAAGCAATACTCTGGCTGCCTTGCAGATGGGTGTGAGTGAGTTTGATACCTCTGTCGCTGGCTTGGGCGGTTGTCCTTATGCCAAAGGCGCAACGGGCAATGTCGCCACCGAAGATGTAGTATATATGCTGCATGGTATGGGTATCAGCACGGGTATCGATTTGGATAAATTAGTCGTGGCAGGTGAACGTATCAGCGAGTTCTTAAAGCGTCCGAATGGTTCAAATGTGGCACGTGCCATCATTAATAAACGTCAGTCTTAATGAGTATAGTCAATCCACTGTGAAGGTATGACAGCGTTAACCTCGTTTGAAGTATTCGATATACATCTACACTCGGTTGCCTTGCCATACTTTCGCATTGAATGGACTATGACATCAAAGATGACATCGAAAATAATATGGCTTTAAAAAACAGATCAAAATTCGAAAACTAAATATTAAAATACAAGGAATGGTTATGAGTTTACCTGGATTGAATTTTCAACTTGGCGAAGATATTGACGCCCTACGTGATGTCGTACAGCAGTTTGCAGCAAACGAGATCGCTCCACGTGCTGCCGAGATTGATAGCAGTGATGAGTTCCCAATGGATCTGTGGCAGAAGATGGGTGACCTCGGTCTACATGGTATTACCGTTCCAGAAGAGTACGGCGGCTCCAACATGGGTTATGTCGCCCATATGGTCGCGATGGAAGAGATTAGCCGAGCTTCGGCATCAGTCGCGCTTAGCTATGGCGCACATTCTAATCTATGTATTAACCAAATCAAACGTAACGGCTCTGAAGAACAAAAGCAGAAATATCTGCCAAAGCTAATCAGTGGCGAGTTCATCGGTGCATTGGCAATGAGTGAGACAGGCGCTGGCTCAGACGTCGTTAGTATGAAGCTCAAAGCCGAAGAAAAAGATGGCAGCTATGTGTTGAACGGTAGCAAAATGTGGATCACCAATGGCCCTGACGCGGACGTGATGGTAGTCTATGCCAAGACCAACCCTGAGATGGGTGCAAAAGGCATGACGGCCTTTATCGTTGAAAAAGGCATGGAAGGTTTTGGTACCGCACAAAAGCTAGATAAGCTCGGCATGCGCGGTAGCCATACTGGCGAGATGACTTTTAATAATGTAAAAGTACCAAGCGAAAATATCTTGGGTGGTCTCAATGAAGGCGTTAAGGTATTGATGAGTGGCCTAGATTACGAGCGTGCCGTATTGGCCGCAGGTCCTATCGGTATCATGCAAGCGGTGATGGACAATGTCGTGCCTTATATCCATGACCGTAAACAGTTTGGTCAAGCGATCGGTGAGTTTCAGCTTATCCAAGGTAAAGTTGCGGACATGTATACCATACTACAAGCCGGTCGTAGTTTCTTATATACCGTTGGCAAGAATTTGGACATGTTGGACGCGCGCGGTGCGGGTCATAGTCGAGAAGTGCGTAAAGATTGCGCCAGTGTGATTCTATGGTGTGCCGAAAAAGCCACATGGATGGCAGGTGAAGGTATTCAAATATTTGGCGGTAATGGCTATACCAATGAGTATCCACTCGGTCGCTACTGGCGCGATGCCAAGCTGTATGAGATTGGCGCAGGTACCAGTGAAATTCGCCGTATGCTAGTCGGTCGTGAGCTGTTTAACGAGACCAAATAAGAAAGTATTGTGGCAATAACTAGAAACACGTTAGCTATTTTCTAATAGTAAAATAAAAAAGCAGCACGTTCAAAACGTGCTGCTTTTTTTGTGTCAACGTTAAACCGAATTATCTATAAGCGGTTAAGACTTATTGCGATAATCAAAGTATCTTGCCAAACCATTTAGTAATAAATCATCACGTAAGCGCACTGGACGATTAACATGCTGGGATATAATGGCTGCATCACCGCCTGTCATAATCAATTCAAAATTAGGGTGACGATGGCTAATCTCATTGATCGCGCCGACGATAGAGAGCAAAATACCGCGATGTACCGCGTCTTGAGTGGTTAAGCCTTGGTTGACGCTATCAAAAGTACCGTTCGAGATAGTGATTTGCTTAGTACCAGAGAACAGTGACTCACGCTGTAGATAGATGCTGGGGAAAATATAACCGCCCAAATGCTCAGCATGATCAATTAAATCAATGGTCACCGCTGTACCACAACCAATCACACACTGGCGTTTTTTCTTATCGACCGCACCGAGCATCTGTAGCCAACGATCACAGCCGAGCTGCTGATCATTGTAAGTACTTTTCATCAGTGCGTGTGCCGCATCGACATGGACAAACTCAAACGGAATATTCAAACGACTGAGTGTCTCTGAGACTTTGGCATTGAGATTGTCGCCCAATACCGATGAGATACCAATAAAGTCAGGCGCGTAACGCTCAAAGCGATCCGTCAGACCCATAAGTAGTTCGGCAGGCGCTTGCAGGTGCTGCTTGGCATCATGCGCGACTATTTGTCCGATATCATCGGTTAGCCAGTATTTTAGGCGGGTATTTCCAAGATCAAGCCAGAGCATAAAAGTCCCTTTATATAGTGCTCGTTAATGATGGTATTCATCAATATAGTTGTCTAAGCCTAATAAATAACGTCGATGCGTCCAGTAAAAAGCGTAGAAATCTTACCGCTATCTTGGCGCAATTGCAAACAGCCATGTGTGTCGACACCGCAAGCGATTCCCGTCACGACTTTTTCTTCGTTATTATAGTCTTGGGTGACGCGTAAGCACAGACCTGATAGCGCATCCATCGTCGCAAACTGCTCCAAAAAACTATTCAAATAATAAGTGTGACCCGTTGGCTGCTCTATGCCCAAATGCTCAAAGCGTGTCATCGCCGCCATCAATGCTTTGCACATCTGCTGATAGAGCATTGGTAGGTCTGGTAGGCTCGCAGGTCGTGTCTCTAAAGGTAGCATCTCATTAATGTCTTGTAAGCTAATCGCTTGGTAGCTCATACCCTCAGACGTTTGTGTGGTGAGCTTAGGTGCTGCCTGTACGTTTAGGCCAATGCCTAACACCACACCGACCAACCTGCCAGCTTTCGTCACTGGCTCTATCAAAATCCCAGCCAGTTTATTAAAGGGTAGCGTACGCTGATTTGCTACATCATTATCCAATACGGAATCCAATACCGAGCTGTCCGTTATGGATTGTTCTTTAGATTGCTCTTCAGATTGGCTCTGAGCTTGCTGATAAAAACCCAAGTCATTTGCCCATTTCACCCCAATTGGCGTCAGTCCTTGTGCTTGCAGTTGCTCGTTCAACATTTGAATGACGGGCATCTTCGCCAGCTCAAGACCAATGATTAGCGATAGCAAGCCACTGATTGGCATATGCACGGGATGGTATAGCGACAGATAGACATTGCCGCGCGGTGATTGCCACGAGCGTCCGTGCTGACCACGACCTGCGCTTTGGGTTTCCGCGGTCAAAACGTGTACGGTGGCGACATCTAACGCCCCGTTTTGCAAGGCTTCTATCAGCTCACTATTGGTCGAGGCGCTACTAGCCACATGACGATGATTGAGCTCGGATAAATAGGTAGAAAAACTAGTGAGTGGCGGCATAAGTTTAGTCGATGTGGTTAAAGGAAACTTTGATATACTGAGCGATTGTTGCGGTCAGACAGTACCGAGTAAACAGCATAAAGGTCGCGTTGAGATTTGGCAAATACAATTAAGCACGCCTAAGCGCTAGTGAGTACTATAGTGCCAGTCAGTATTATAAAAGGTTCGTTCTATGATGTTATATGTGTGGTTTGTGATTGCAGGCGCGTTTGCAGGTGTCAGCGCAGGCTTGTTTGGCGTCGGCGGTGGTATGATTATCGTGCCCGCATTGGTTTGGATTTTTACCGCTTATGACTTTTCGCCAGAAGTAATCACCCATTTGGCCATTGGGACGTCATTGGCGACCATCGTTGTGACCTCGATTAGCTCACTGACTGCTCATAATAAGCGTGGCGGTGTACGCTGGGAAGTATGGCGCAAGATGGCGCTTGGATTGGTCATCGGTAGTTTGGTCGGCGCTGGTATCGCGGATATGATTGATGGGCAAGCTCTACAGGCTATCATTGGTTTCGGTGCGCTATTGGTCGCGCTAAAAATGCTGTTTTTTTCGAATAAAGAACAAGTGGGTAAACCGTTACCATCGGCTGGTGTACAGTTTGGTGCCGGTACTGGCATTGGTATGGCGTCCTCTATTTTTGGCATTGGCGGCGGCAGCTTGACCGTGCCGTTCTTGAACTGGGCAGGGCTGCCGATGAAACAATCGGTCGGCACATCAGCGGCATGCGGTCTACCAATTGCCTTGGCTGGAGCAGCAGGCTTTGCTTGGTTCGGTCAAGACGTGGTCAATCTGCCTGAGGGTACGATAGGGTTTGTCCATGTCACAGGATTTTTGTTTATTTCAGTCGCCAGCTTTGCGATGGCAAAGGTGGGCGCCAAGCTTGCCCATATCTTACCTGCGCTCATGCTTAAGCGCGCATTTGGCATATTATTGATATTTGCTGGAGGGCAGTTGTTACTGAGTGGATTGGGTGTTTTATAGCAATAATGAGTTTTTATAAAATTAGTATGCAAACCGTGAGACATTATTAGTATGAAAGCTGCAGAAAAATACCGCCGTGTTTTCGGCTCAATGAATCATCTAAAAGACCAGTTATCATGGACGACGGGTCTCTCTAATATGGTAGAGTTTTTGGCATGGGAGCCGCAGCGTATTTTAGGTATTACTAAAAAGCAATATGTACGCCAAATCATTGAATGGGCGGCCCACCCAGAGTTAAAGGACAAAAATATAGAAGAGATTGAGCAATCAGTCATCAAAAAGCTCAATACAAAAATGAATGAAACTGAGCAGCTAGAGACGTATTCAACGCAAACGATGGGTATCTGTAATGCGAGAGAAGCCGTGCGCCGCGTAACGTTCTTTTCTGAAGACTATCTCAATAAAGAATTCGATATCTTTTTGAGTTTGTGCAGTGATGTTTATCTGAACTTATTTTATCAGCAATTTATCAGCTTTGAGCCGAGTGGATCATGGTCGACACATGGTAATAGCGGTATGTTTGAAAACAGTACAGAGCTAAAAGCCATGTATATGGACAACCTAGCCTATAACCATCAGGGGAATGTATTGATAGCGAATGAGTTAAAACTCGCTGGTCGGAAAAACCCAGACCCAATCCTAAAGTATTGTTTGATGTATGAGCACTTATTAGAAAAAGGCTTTATCGATAAAGGGGCAAAGTTTTTATTGTTATTTATCGGTGGTGACGCGCTAAAGCAAAACAAGCAAACGCTCGTAGATCGGGAGCTGGCTCTATGTCATAAACGGCCAAGAAAGTATCAGCATTTGCTAAGACCAGAGCTGTTAGAAATAGTCGATCACTTAGAAGTAGCAAGTATCTCTTGGTCAGCCTTCATCGAGTTTAATAATCGCTACTTAGCAGAAAATAGCGTCTGCCAAGTGGAGCAAAAACTATTACGAGGATTCCATCAAAGCCTAGAATCAAAATCGTTTATGCACTTAGCAGTTTAACCCTAAAAACCCACTACAATTTCAGGTAGAATAGCCGCCTGTTTTTGCTAAGTTTATTGACTCTTCATGCGTTTAAAATCCCTAAAGCTGGCAGGCTTCAAATCCTTTGCCAATCCAACCACTTTTACTTTTCGTCATGGTATCACCGCCATCGTCGGGCCGAACGGCTGTGGCAAATCCAATGTGATTGATGCCATCCGCTGGGTGCTGGGCGAAACCTCAGCCAAGCAGTTACGCGGCGGGGCGATGAGTGATGTTATCTTTGCTGGTACGCAGGATAAGACAGCAAAAAGTGTCGCCAGTGTTGAGCTGACTTTTGAGCATACCCAAGATGAGCAGACTGGCATTCGCCACGAGTTTAACTTGTACCAAGAGCTATCGGTTCGCCGTCAGGTAAATAAAGATGGCCCCTCAGATTATTTTATCAATGGTACGCGTTGTCGTCGCCGTGATGTGGTCGATGTGTTTTTAGGTACAGGGCTGGGTGCACGTAGCTATGCGGTGATTGAGCAAGGTATGATTGGGCGCATTGTTGAGTCTAGCCCCGTGCAGCTGCGTGAGTTTATTGAAGAGGCGGCAGGTGTCTCACGCTATCAGGCTCGCCGTGAAGAAACGCAAAAGAAATTAGAGAAAACGAAAGACAATCTAGCGCGTCTGCATGATATGCAAAGCGAATTACTACGCCAGCAGAAAACACTGTCTAAACAGGCAGCGAGCGCGCAGCGTTACGAAGAATTGGCATTAACACTAGCTGATATCGAGCAGCAGCTCGCCATCCAACAGCTCTATCAAGCCAAGCAAACACATCAACAGCAGAAAGTAGCGCATGAACGCAATGCTACTGAGGTGTCGACACTTCAAGCTGACTACGACACGCTCAAAGCTCAGCAAGACAAGCTCACTGCTCGTATCAATCAAGAGCAATGGCTCAAAGACGATGCCCAAAGCGCTCACTATCAGCAGCAGCTCGGCTATCAACAAGCGGAACATAAGCTAAGTGATGCTAAGTCACAGCTGGCTACTATCGAGCAGCAACTGTTTGGCTTGGCTCAACAGCGTGCGCAATCACTCGCTGATATCGAACGGCTCAACGCTGAACAAGCTGAACAGCATCAAGCGCTAGAAGCGTTGCGTCCACAGCTTGTTGAGCTAACAGATAAGCGCGATAACTATAAGCGCAATGAGCAGCCACTACAACGCGCGTGGCATGACGCGCAAAACAATCTGTCACGCTTACAAGATAAAGCCCGTTCGCTTGAACAGCAGCAAGCTATTAACGCTCAAGCACAAAAACGTCATCAGCAAAGCTATGATAAATGGCAACGCCGCGAGCAAAACTGGCAAAACCTGTGGCAGCAATTACAGCAGTCTATAGCGCCATCTGCATCTGACAGTGCTGATGTGAGTAAAACGAATAATGCGCAAGATCTCAGTCAAGTGCTAGAACAGCAAGTCACTGAGCTAAACACGCAGTTGCAGCAGATTGAGCGTCAACGCGAAGCCGTCGATGAACGCTTGTCCGAGATACAACCGCAAGCGCATAGTTTGCAGCAGAGACTAAACGCACAGCAGAGCGAGTTGAGCGATGATGAAAAGCGTCATGCGCTGTTGGTAGGCGAATACGATACCCTGCATCAGATATTGCATCCAAAACCTACACAACAGCAATCAGAAAAGACTCAATCTACCGCGACAGATAATGCAGATAGCGATGGCATATATCATCAGCCGATAGCCATTGCAACGCTACGTGAGCAAATTGAGCTAAGTGCGAAGGGGCAGGAGTATGCGCCGCTACTCGATAGTATCCTAGCATTGTGGCTAGATAGCCATGTGCTGGTTGCTAATCAACAAGCTAATCAAATCAAGCAATCAAGCGTTAATAATGCTACTGGCGTTTATCAAAGAGCCGATAGCTTGTGGCAAGCGCTTGAGCATGACGTTGCAGATTTACTGACTTATCAGACGGCACAAAATACGCCTGCCAGTGCAAAAGATAAAACTCTAATGGAGACGGGTCATAGCTTATGGTTGCCTACTGCGCAAAATAGCATCAGTGACCATGACCTTGTCAGTGAATTGCCAGATAATTTGATTGATAAAGTGTTGCCATTATCGCAGTTGATTACTCAGCCGCTACTCTCGCTATGGCAACAGTGCTATATATATACGGCGCAGCTTGAGACTAGTGAGCAGCATGAAATTGACACACTTACTGATGTACTGAAGTCATTACCACCATTAGCAATATTGCTCACCGCAGATGGTTGGCTGATCAGTCGTCATGGGACGATTAACTTAAGCAAATTCGCTGGTGCGCAAGATAGTCAAAGTGATAGCAGCAGTCAATTTCTCACGCAGCGTTTGCAGCAGCGCACTCGTTTGCAAGCGTTAGAAGACTTGCTTGATGAGTTTGAAACCAAAATACAAGAGCAGCAAAAATCTATTGCAAAAGACCAGCGCGATTATGATGCATTAATAGTTAGCTTGGAAGAAACGCGCGCGCAAGTTGAGCAGTTAACCCGTGATAAGCATCAATACCAGCAGCAACTGACGACCGAGCGAGCCAATGCTGAGCGGTTGCAAGCGGATAGCCAGCGTTTGAACGCTGATAAAGCAACGCTTGAGCAGGAAAAGCAAGAACTGGCGCAAGAGCAACAAACGCTTGAACAAGAACAACAGCACATTGAAAGCGAGATCGCTACGCTAACGCCGCAAATAGTAGAAGCACGAGCGACAACTCAGCAACTGCAAGCTGAGCGCAGCGAGCTAAACCGCGCGCGTCAAGCTGATGATGATGCGTGGCAAGCATTGCAGCTGCGCATTCAGCAATACGAGATGCGCTTGGAGCATAGTATTAGTAGTCTGGCTCGTACGACTGAGCAATATGATAAGTCGTTAGAGAATGAGCAAAGTCTACAGACGCGTCACGATCAGCAGCAGGCTAAATTGCCAGAGCTACAAGCAGCACTACAGTCTGCACAGGTAACGCGCGATGAGCAGCAAGTGCTATTGAACGAGCGCGATACTGCGCTAATGGCATTAAAACAAACGTACGCTGAGCAGCAGACGGCATTTGATACATTGCAAAATACATTGCAAACGCAGCAAAGCGAGCTTGCCCGTCATGCTACTGAGTTGGCATTAAGCGCGGCACGGTTAGAGGATGCTAGCGCACACACGCAGAGCGCTTTAGATGCTTATTATCGTGTAAGTCATAAATATAAAGCGCAAGCAGAGCAACCGCGACAAAGCATGAGCGTCTCAAACTTGCTAGCAGATTTTATCGCTCATGATCGCCGCGTCCGTCCAGACAAAATCGCTGAGCTAGAGTCCGAGCGCGCCAAGTTGACCCAGCAGTTGAGCAAGATTGGGCCAGTGAATTTGGCAGCGGTCGCAGAGTTGGCCGAGGTAAACGAGCGCCTAGAACCACTCGCACAGCAGACGGCAGATATCGCGGCCAGTATGCAGACATTGACCGAAGCGATTGCCTCTATTGATGAGACGACCAAGACACTGTTTATGCAGACGCTTGATGCGGTCAATAATGAGTTGGCCAATTTATTTGCCAAAGTCTTTGGCGGTGGACAGGCTAGCCTGACGTTGAACACTGACGAGATGCCAGCCAATACGCCAAAGTCCGAACAATGGCGGGCAGGGCTTACCTTGATGGCGCAGCCGAAGGGTAAACGCAATAGTCGCTTAGCGGTATTATCGGGCGGTGAAAAAACCCTTACAGCGCTGAGTTTGATTTTTGCGATATTTAAGCAGCATCCCGCACCGTTCTGTGTGCTTGATGAGGTCGATGCACCGCTTGATGATGCCAACGTCGCGCGCTTTACCAGTCTCATTCATGAGTTAGCAGATGATTTGCAATTTATTTTTATCAGCCATAATAAATTGACGATGCAAATTGCTGATGAGCTAAAAGGTATTACCATGCCAAGTGCAGGCATTTCTACACTAGTCAGTGTGTCGCTTGATGAAGCTGCGCGTTACGTAGAGAGCTAAGAGTGAAATAGTCGACATTAAAAGTGCTATGAGAATCAGCGCGATGCAAATATAATCAATCAATTGGCATAAATGCAAATAAGCTTGACCTCAGTCCAGCATACTGGTTATAAAGTACACAATGTGGTGACGATATAGGTCAGCCATGCTAGAATATTGCCATTTATGCTCGTTTGTGTATTCCCTTTTGTTATATATACTAGGATGTATTTATCATGACCGTTATTCAGTTTATATTGATTGCCATTGCCGCGTTTATCGTGCTCGCAGGGCTGTTTATGGTCATTCGTAGCTTTAAGCGCCGCGGTGCTACCGAAGCTGCTGCGGTCAATTATGATAAAAATGGTATTCCGATCATACCGCGTCACGAGCGCAACATCGTCGATCAGCCAGATCTCGATGATACAGTCGCAGGCGAGACGAGCATCGGTCCAGATCGTAGCTACTTGGATGCTGTGGTTGAAGAAGAGCCATTGACGCAATCGCATACCAACGTTGATGCCCAACTAACGGCTGAGCGTGACCATGTAGCAGCTGACGACTATGACGTCATCGATGAAGCCGACTACGCGCGCTGGCAAGAAGAGCAACGCCGTGCCGATAGTGCTGAGTTTGTAGAAGTCGCCGATCAGATGCATATCGAGCAAGAGCCTGATGCGTTCTCTAGCCTAATGTCAGCGACTGATAGCCTGATGCCAACCATCGATACGGCAGAAGAGCCGAGCTTCGATGACAACAGCCCGATACTGGATCAGCATCTATCAGAGTCAGGTGATGATGTGCAAAATGGTCCTTTGATTAATGCCAAAGACAATATCAATATCACTATCTTGCCGCACCAATATCGTGACCGTCCAGCGGCGATTATCCGTGGTCGTGACCTATTAGCATTGATTGATAAATATGGTCTACGCTATGGTGCGATGAATATGTTCCATCGCTACGAGCAAAAAGACGGCACGGGTATGCTGTGGTTTAGCATGATGGGTATCACCGATAGCGGTATCGCGCCATTTGATCCGCATAGTGTCGCGACCAACACTTATAACGGTGTCGTCGTATTCTTGTCATTGCCACATCCACAGGCCGTGCGCAGTTTTGATAGTATGATGAGCATTGCTTATATGATGGCAAGCGACCTTGACGCCATTATGCTTGATGAAGAGAATGAACCAATCACGCCTGAATACAAGCAGCAACTACGTAACCAAGTTCGTGATTATGAGGGCTAGGTGCTTGAGGATTAGAAGCTCGAAGGATAAGCGCTGAAAGATAAAAGCTGATTAGTATCAGAAATCATAAAAAGGCAAATAGCGATTAACGTTATTTGCCTTTTTTAATGGGCTATAGTTTCCGAAAAGTGCTAACCATAGTAGACTGAGCGAGCCTAACACAGTATCTGATTTATATAGGATTGACTATACCGAGCTTCCTACAAACTTGTTATCATATCAACATCTTGAATTGCGAAAAAGACGCCGACTATGACTGACTCTACCTCATCAAATAATTCTAAAAATCCATCTGCTCAAGTAGAAAACCAAGCACCTGCCAAATCTAATGTATCTAGTTCGACTGACAGTAGTACCAATAATAGTGCAGAGATTGTCTCAAAAATGCGTGCGCTTATTGAAGCGATTAAGACGCATAACTATGCCTATTATGTGCTCGATAATCCGATATTAGAAGACAGTGAATACGATCAGTTACGTCGCTCGTTGCTTGAGATTGAAGAAGAATATCCAGATTTGGTACAGCCAGACAGTCCAATCAATCAAGTCGGCGATATGCCGCTATCAGCCTTTACCCAAGTTACGCATGATATTCCGATGCTGTCGTTAGGCAATGTGTTTGAATATGATGATTTGCGCGATTTTATGCGCCGTGTCAATGATCGTCTCAGCGACTCACAGCAAAACCCTGAATACGAGATGGAGCTAAAGCTCGATGGACTGGCCGTCTCACTGAAATATGAGCACGGAAAATTTGTCCAAGCGGTCACGCGCGGTGATGGGCAGACGGGTGAAGATATTACCCAAAATGCCAAAACCATCCGTAACCTGCCACTATGGATAGCTGATGCTGCTGATATTGAGTTATTAGAAGTACGCGGTGAGGTATTGATGCCAAAGGCGGGGTTTGAACGTCTTAATCGATTGGCAGAAGAGAACGAGGGCAAAACCTTTGCTAATCCGCGCAATGCTGCTGCTGGTAGCTTACGTCAGTTAGATCCAGCCATTGCTGCTAGTCGTCCACTGGCTTTCTATGGCTATTCGGTCAATCAGGGTTTGCCAGATACTATCGACACCCAATCAGGAGCGTTGGCATGGCTTACCGAGCTTGGATTTACAGTCAGCGCCGTAGAAGTAGTCGCAAATCCACGCGCCGCCCAGGCCTACTATGAATCAGTGATAGAAGGGCGTAGCGATCTGCCATTTGAAATCGATGGCATGGTGATTAAGGTAAACAGCCTTGCGTTACAGCAGCAGTTAGGCTACCTATCACGCGAGCCACGCTGGGCGACTGCCTATAAATTCCCCGCTGAAACGGTAATGACACGTCTCAACGATATCGAATGGCAAGTTGGCCGTACGGGTCAAATCACCCCAGTCGGTAAGCTTGAGCCTGTCAAAGTCGGCGGCGTCACTGTCAGCAATGTCACCTTGCATAACTTTGGCGAGATTCAGCGTTTGGACGTGCGCGCAGGCGATACGGTCAGTGTCCACCGTGCAGGCGATGTCATCCCCAAAGTCACTCGTGTCTGGCACGATCAGCGCCCAGCCGATAGTACGCCTGTCACGCTACCCTCTACTTGTCCTGTCTGCGACTCTCCCGTCGTGCTGCCAGAAGACGAAGCATTGGCGCGCTGTACGGGTGGACTGTTTTGCCCAGCGCAGCAGCAAGAAGCACTTATTCATTTTGTCTCACGTCGTGCCATGGATATCGATGGGCTTGGTGCGAGTTGGTTGATTAGCTTCTTTGAGCATGGTCTGGTCAAAACGGTTGCTGATATCTATCAGTTGCACAATCATGCAGATGAGATGGTCACCTTTGAGAAATTGGGTGAAAAATCGGTCCAGAATATCATCAATGCAATCGAAGCCAGCAAGCATACGACATTGGCTCGTTTTATCTATGCGCTTGGTATTCGTGGTGTCGGTGAAGGTACGGCACAGAACTTTGCTCAGCAATTTGGTGGTTTAGATAGCCTAATGGCGGCCAGTATTGAGACTTTGATAAAAACCCCAGATGTCGGAGAAATCACTGCCGAGCTGACCTACAAATTCTTCCGTGCGCCGCACAATATCGAAGTGATTAATTCGTTGCTTGAAGCTGGCGTCCACTGGGATAAAGTCGAGCAGGTTGCATCAGAAGGGCTACCACTCGATGGGCAAACGTGGGTCATCACAGGCGCACTCGATAGCATGGCGCGTGATGAAGCCAAAGCCAAACTACAAGCGCTGGGCGCAAAAGTGTCGGGTAGTATCTCGGCTAAGACTACGGCATTGTTAGCAGGGGAAAAAGCAGGTTCGAAGATGGCGAAAGCGGAGAAGTTAGGCGTAAAGGTAGTGGCTGAGGAAGAGTTTTTGCAATTGATTAAAGAATGAGGGTGAGTCTAATTTAAAGTAGCAGAAGACAATAGCGAAAACAATTAGCCTCAGCATCACGTGCTTTAATACATAGAAATATGCGGGTCATGAGCCGTCTTTCTTTAATAGTTCACTCGGCGCTCGTCCCTCGCAAGAGCAGAGCACAGCTCTCGCCTTGCAGACGGGCAGAGCAGTGCTCTGCTATTTCCGTCCTCACTTGCGCAAGAGCCGAAAGTAGTCATTATGCACTGTGAAGTACAGATCTAAATAAGAAACACTCTACAATCTTCTAAATTTACACTCATGCTAATTCGGGTTCTCTATGCCTACCAAATCAAAGATTAAGATTACAGACAATCTAGAGTTGCGAGCAGAGATAGACAGTCTCTTTGAATCAACAACACAGGCAACACTAGCAAAATGGGCGATTGAATGTGCAAAACACGTTTTACCATTAGCGAATAGTGAAGATATTGATATTACGGATATACAAGAGGGCATGTTAACCAGTCAGCTTTGGCAAGACAGTAAAGCTAGCGTTAATGCGGTCAGAAAAGCAGGATTCAAGATTCATGTTGTCGCAAGGCAATGTCAGACTGAAATAGCCAGAACGGTTTTTAGAGCTGTGGGACACGCGGTGGCGGTTGGGCATATGACAGAGCACACCATGGTGTGCTCAGATTATGCCATCAAATCAATACAACTTGCCTTTCCAAACGATAGTGAGATGATAACAATTGAAAGGCAATGGCAGTTAGATAGCTTGAAGGTGTTAGAATCAAATGCATCAACATAGCTAACTTGTTTTATCTAGCGTATAGGTATGGCGTTATTAATCATAAAAGCTACTTTCAAACTCAGATTGTAAGTTATCCATTTCAGCATTGAACTCTTCTATAGCCGCATCAATTTCCTTTTCAGCAACGAACAAAAAGGCACCTGGCTGTGCTTCCCAAATGGCATTATATTCAAACATATCACCTTCGGCATAAACATCGAGCGGTACGGTGTGTAACTCGTCATCCAAATAAACTTCAGCTAAGGCTTTATATTGACTGTCGTTTACTTTAATAAGATCAATATTACCCACTCTTAAATTATAATTTGCGAAGTCTGTATCAGTGCTTAATGTTTCTTGTAACGACTCTTTAACAGTGTCATTAATATCATCAGGCGAGGGACTACAAGCGCTTAGACTCAATGTCAAGAGAATGCTAGCTACTATCACTTTTATGTTCATAAGGTGGAGATCACTCTTTTAAGGTATATGAATAAACTATAGACTGGCGTTTTATATTCTGAATTTAGATTGATAAAATAAACAATTGTTAATGATATTCTGCACTTAATCGACAAGGACGTCAAATGAATCAACACGAGAAACTAAACTATGTAGAGTTTGCTGCTAAGGATTTATCAGCGACCAAAGGCTTTTTTAACGCGGTATTCGATTGGACGTTTACCGACTATGGCGACGGCTATACCGCGTTTGATAATCAGGGATTGGAAGGCGGGTTTTACCAAGCGGACAAATCCAGCTCAGCTGAAAATGGCGGAGCGCTACTCATTTTTTATAGTAAGCATTTACCCGCAACTCGTAAGAAGATCGTAGATAACAACGGAGTGATTACTCAAGATATTTTTGAATTCCCCGGTGGCTTTCGCTTTCATTTTACCGAACCTAGCGGCAATGAGTTTGCTGTATGGTCAGAGAAAAATATATAAGCCAAAACAAGCTTACACTAGCAATTATATAATCGAAACTCAGGAATGCTATGACACATCGGACTAATACTCAAATAATGCGTCATGTAGGCATCATCGCCTGTATAAGCGCGGGCGTCGAGTATTTGACAGATAGTGTGAGCTTATCCCTTTTAATACTCTTTATTGTCGTCATGAGCTACTTGAAGTGGCTAGGTGTATTTGAATCAGTCAATTCTCAAAAAATAGATATCAGTGCCAGTATACAAAATTTAAAAAATGCTCATATTCAGGCTGGATCAAAATTACCAAGTTTCGAATTTAGAGCAAAAGAGTACAATGCTGGATTTTTCTTAACGATAGCTATTTTTGCACTAATGATATGGCTGAGCACTAAACTGATTATGTCATGGCTACTACCATTATTCACAAGCCAAACATTTGATCCCTCTGATATCATTTGGGCAGTGATACCGATTGGTGCAGCGATACTCTGTTATTTGGTAGCCAGGAATGAAGATAAAAATAAAATACCGTTAGTATCGATATCTAGTCTTAAGTTATTACCAGAGAAACTACAAATCATTCAATCCAATCAAGTCTTAGATATACCATGGCGATCGATTAAGGATATTCATGAAAAACGAACACGTTCACGTGCTTTACTAAAGATAGTAGTAAGCGAAGAGGGTAGTGAGGTGAAGCCAAACTATGGCGAGTATTCATTTGATATATATCACGTACCTTATAAAGCAACAGATATTGAACAGCTTGCCATTGTTTACTGGGTAAAGGCAGAGGGTACAGAGGTTAAAGATATACAATAGATGAGAGTTGACGTAAGGTGCGCCTCGCGTAACACTAACTCGCGCAAGACTAAGAAATGGATTTTGAATTTATATGTGCAATTTGATGGTATCTATCATTCTCTTTCGCCGATAAGTATGAACGCGCGATTGAGAATAGAAATATCAGAGTACTGTTCTGGCCGTCCGCAAGGGGAGAGCTTTGCTTTGCTTTTGCGCGAGGGACGAGCGCCGAATGTACCAGTAAAGAAAACCGCGCTATGATAAGCATATTTGCCCCTCATGGAAGCAAGCGATGCTGAGGCTAAGCTTTTAGGGTTTTTGTCTTTGACTTATTTCGATAAATAAACGTTGATTTATCAGGCATATACAAAGACACAGATAAGACAATTATTCATCAACTGCCAACCCTTGTATCTCACTATGCGGCTGTCTCTCACTTTTTTTAGCATCAGGCTGAATAATGATAGGCAAAACCAAACCCTTTGCAAAGTCATCGCCAAACACGTAATCATAGCGACTCGCTTCAATATCAGGCGTCGTATGAATAATGAGGGTCATATCTTCGCCATCGTTCAGCTCATGTGAGGTATAGTGCTCACCGATCTGATCGAGAACCTTTGATAGTGCTTCATTACTTGCCATGCTTAGGGTCAGATTGTGCTGGGCGGTAGCAGCGTCCACTTTGAAGTAATCTGCATAGTCTCGGACGTTTTGACTATCGATGGCAAACGGATACTTATAATTGGTAGGGTCAGCAGGCTTTTCACCACTATCTACCAGTGACCAGTCGATGGTGTCGGCTGCTGGTGTGGATGGATCTGATGCTGTCTCCGCAGTTTGCTCAGTGGCATCGACAGAATCGGTAGCGTTATCGCAGCCCGTCAGCGCCCACATGCTTGCCGTTGCAATTACCATCATACTTATCAGACGCTTTGCCATCGAGTTACCCTTTTGATTGTTGGTCATGATTGATTTTCTTTACCTGCTATTTTGACAGCTTTCTTTGTGCTTCTCTAGCGAAATACATCAGTTGGTAAGTTTTGATATAGTCGATCCTCTATAAAAGAATGACAACGTTAACCTCGCTTGCAGTATTACAGTTATATCTGCACTCGGCTGCCTTGTACCACTTTTAAATTGAATCAACTGTATAGTCGAGTCTATATAAGTCCGCTACATTGTCATCCTCGCTAAGCATACTAATGTATAACTTGCACTCGGTTTCCTTGTATCGAAATTATGTTGAACTAACTGTACAACTATCTATCTGATACTGATTTTTATAGCCATTTCTATACGCGTATCAAACGAACACGCATAAAAAAGCAGCCACCATATAATGACTGCTTTTTGTCTATTACGACTATTTGTCTATTACGATATGAGCGTATCTCTAGCTGATTAGATTTGGCAGTTTACTTGATATTCTTTACCGTCAGCCCACTTCATCGCAAAGATACCTTTGTCACCTTTCATGTGCCATGCATAGATGACTTCTGGGTTTGAGTCGTTTACATAGCTTGCGACTTCGCCTTTCACTTTACCGTTTAGGATGATTGGCTGCTCGGCCCATTTTACTTTCGGCAAGGTGACGTTGAGCATCACTTGTTCTTTGTTGATAGATTGCTTTGCCATGATTTTGCTGTCATCGGTACAGGTGTATGGTGCTGGTGCCATACGATCATAGGCAGCGGTTACTTTTTCTGGAACTGGCGTATCAGTTGCATCTGGGGTAGTTGGTGCGGTAGTCGCACAAGCGCTCAATAGGGCAAGGACTGGTAGGGTAGTCGCAATTTTAGTTATCATTTTCATAGTGCTCTCCAAAGCTTTTCGCTGATGTCATTTACTTGTTCTTAATGATGCGTTTAGCATATGAGGGTTATAGTAGCGAAAACGAACCATTTCAGTGTTAGAAATTGTTCGTTACCTGTTAGCTTCGTTACCCAACCGCTGTCTAATGTAACTTGCAATTTGCGACATGGTGAAAAGTAAACAGTGTTGATTATGAAATCTGCATCTATAAAATTAGCGCGTAAAAAAGCGCCTATCAACGAGTGGCTGATAGCCGCTTTTTTTACTTAACACGCTCTAGATTGAGCATGCATTTCTATACTATGAACACTACTTGCTATGAATACTACTTGCTATGAATACTACTTAGTTTTACGTGGTGGTAGACCAGTATGCTGAGTCTGGAAATTGCCTTTGCTGACTTTCTTCTTACTGTTTTTACCGACAGCATTTTTACCCGCTGCACCTTTAGCTGACGCATTGCTGTTTGGCGAGCCATTACTGCGCTTCACTGAGTCATTGCCAACACGGCTATTCTTTTTACGCGCTGACTGATAAGTATCTTGCGCGGCATCACGCCCTTCTAAACTGGCGTTAAATGGTGGAATCAAGCAACCACGATTTTTACCAATCAAGTCACTACGACCCATGTCTTGTAGCGCTTTACGTAGTAGTACCCAGTTTTTTGGATCATGATAGCGCAAGAACGCTTTATGCAGTTTGCGCTGCTTACCAGACTTGACGATATCCATGTCACCTTCATCACGGCTGACCTTATGTAGCGGATCTTTGTGCGTGTGATACATGGTAGTCGCGGTCGCCATTGGGCTTGGATAAAACGCCTGTACTTGATCAGCACGATAGCCATTACTTTTGAGCCAAAGGGCAAGGTTCATCATATCTTCATCTTTGGTACCCGGATGGGCGGCGATGAAGTAAGGAATCAGATATTGCTCTTTGCCCGCTTCTTGGCTGAACTGTTCAAACATGGCTTTGAATTGATCATAACTGCCCATGCCCGGCTTCATCATCTTCGATAGCACGCCTTCTTCAGAGTGCTCAGGCGCAATCTTGAGGTAACCACCGACGTGATGACTGACCAATTCTTTCACATATTCAGGATCTTTCACTGCCAAGTCATAACGCAAGCCTGAAGCAATCAGAATTTTTTTCACGCCTTTGATATCACGTGCTTTGCGATATAGCTTGGTCAAGTTGCTATGATCGGTCAGCAAGTTTTCGCAGACGTCAGGATAGACACAAGACGGCTTACGACAGTTCTTCTCAATTGTCTCGTCTTTACAGCTGAGGCGATACATATTGGCTGTTGGGCCACCAAGATCAGATATCACACCAGTAAAGTTCGGTGCAGTATCACGAATCGCTTCTACTTCGCGCAAGATGGAATCTTCTGAACGGCTCTGGATAATACGGCCCTCATGCTCAGTGATCGAGCAGAATGTACAACCACCAAAACAGCCACGCATGATATTGACTGAGAATTTAATCATGTCATAAGCAGGAATGCGCGCATCGCCGTAGCTTGGATGTGGCAAGCGTGCGTACGGCAAGTCAAACACATAATCCATCTCTTCTGTCGAGAGTGGCACTGGTGGTGGATTGAGCCAAACATCGATAGAGGTATGTGAGTTACCAGCACCGCTACTATGACGCTGTACAAGCGCACGGGCGTTACCTGGATTGGTTTCTAGATGCAGGATACGACTTGCATGAGCATAAAGCACAGGGTCAGATTTGACATGCTCGTAGTCAGGCAGACGAATCACTGTCTTTTCACGTGGTGGCATTTTTAGCTTATGCTTACGTGCGGTCATTGGCTTATCAAAGCCGCGCATTTGTACCACTTGCGTCTCTTCGTCGACTTGTTCAGCGTTGATGACTTTATTGGCAACTGGCTCAGCGACAAAACCCTGATATTGCGATGACATAGATGAAGGCATGGCTTGGCCAACAGGCGAGTCCGATGGTTTGTTCTGCTCAATTGAACAGCTATCAACGTCTTCGGTCATCACATAAGGGTTGATGATAGGATCGACACGGCCGACGGTATCGACATCATTACTCGCAACCTCGGTCATGTCTTCTTGCCAATGACGACGAGTCGGAGTCAATAAATAAGCCGTACCGCGCAATTTACTCATCTGCTCAAAGCTATAGCCTTTAGACAGACCATGTACCACATCGACGATCGCACGCTCAGCATTACCATATAATAAGACATCAGCACGCGCATCCAGCAGGATACTACGGCGGACTTTGTCTGACCAATAATCATAATGAGCGATACGGCGTAGACTGCCTTCAATGCCGCCTAAGATAATAGGCACATCAGGATAGGCTTCACGGCAGCGCTGGCTATAGACGATAGCCGCTCGGTCAGGGCGTTTGTTTGCCACGTTGCCCGGAGAGTAAGCATCATCGCTACGGATTTTGCGATCGGCGGTATAGCGGTTGATCATGCTGTCCATGTTGCCCGCGGTCACGCCGTACGCATAGACAGGTTTGCCTAATTCCATAAAGGCGTCTTTGCTCTTCCAATCTGGCTGAGCGATGATACCAACACGGAAGCCTTGCGACTCTAATAGACGACCGATGATGGCCATACCAAAGCTTGGGTGATCGACATAGGCATCACCTGAGATGATTATGACATCACAAGCATCCCAGCCTAGATCGTCCATCTCTTTGCGGCTCATCGGCAGATAAGGCGCCGGCTCGTAGCAGCTCGCCCAGTGTTTGTCATAATCATAAAGTGGCTTGGTGCCTTGTTTAAAGGCAGTGCGGGCGATGGTATCGGCAGACATGGGCGGACCTGTTAATTAGAAAAATGGCACTAAAAATACAGCCCTTATTACCCAATGATAATAAAGGCGAATTTAAAAGCGCTCATTTTAACATGAATCGCCTTCACTATGCGACCTATTCTATGAGGGGTGATTGCTGATAAGTTATTGATAGCGTGAGATAAACTGCTCATGCAAAGTAAGCTATCCGCACAGCAAAATAATGGCAAAAACAGTCTAGACAGAACAGTCACATTATCAGTTCAATCAAACTTACTTCCAACAATCATTCTCTACCTTAGTTCAACTTATAGCTACATTCTCGCAAACGTAATTATCAAAATACCGACTTGGCTGTTACTGGTCATTTGTTTTCTCATGTTGATAAGTTTCTTTAATTTCTAATGATAGGTTTTGGCACAGGTTTTGCTCCACCCTTATTAGGGCTTATTTGTGTGCATTAATGAGTAAAAATAGTGCACCGATAAAATTTGAACGGATAGATAAGTGTTTGGAGATAAAATGAGAACATCATCTGTTGGACTGGACACGATAAAGACATTATTAAAACTATTACAACCATTAAAATTATCGCTAAACAATAGGCTGGTGCTAAGTACAGTATCGTTTGCAATGATAAGTAGTGCCCAAGCTGCTGAGACTGACACATTGACCGTGGCACAGCTGCTCGAATATCAAAACATCGCTTGGATTATCTGGGGCGGGGTATTGGTGTTCTTTATGCAGGCAGGTTTTGCTCTACTTGAAAGCGGATCGGTACGTGCGAAAAATGCGGTAAACGTGATGATGAAAAACTATACCGATATGTGTATCGGCGGTCTAGCGTTCTACTTGGTTGGTTTTGGGCTGATGATGGGTACTAATCACTCCGGATTCGTCGGTACGGATCACTTTATGCCAGTCGCGTTGTCTAATATGGACTGGGCATTGATGTTTTTTCAAATGATGTTTGCAGCGACAGCGGTGACGATTGCGAGTGGTGCGATGGCAGAGCGCGTCTCGTTCATCGGCTATGCGGTGGCGGCATGTTTGATTTGTTTGTTTATCTATCCCGTGTTTGCCAGTTGGGTATGGGGTGGTTACTTCGGCGGTACAGGCTGGCTAGCTGAGCTTGGTTTTATTGATTTTGCTGGGTCTACTGTAGTGCATTCTATCGGTGGTTGGTTGGCATTGGCAGGCATCTTGGTCATTGGCCCAAGGTTAGGCCGCTTTGCACCTGATGGTACGCCAAGACTCATCGCAGGGCATAACATGACGTTGCTAGCGCTTGGCGGATTTATCTTATGGTTTGGTTGGTTCGGCTTCAATGCTGGATCGACATTGTCTATCACTGGCAATATTGGTCTAATCGCAGTCAATACTTTTGTTGCAGCAGTCAGTGCTGTGGTGAGCTACATGCTGATCTCCCGATCGCTTAATAAAGCTATTTTGCTGAGCGATAGTGTCAATGCCAGCTTGATTGGTTTGGTATCGATTACTGCAGGTTGTGCGACCACAACGCCTGTATTTGCCATTATCATCGGTGCGATTGCTTCCGTGGTTTATATCCTATCGTCGCAAGCGTTATTAAAATTCAAAGTAGACGATGTGGTCTCGGCAGTGGCAGTACATGGCTTTGGCGGTGCGTGGGGTACGATCGCTGCAGGATTGTTTTATACAGGAGATTTGTTTAACTTATCACGGCTTGGCGTACAAGTGCTGGGCGTCGGCGTGGCATTAGGCTGGGGACTGGGACTGGGTCTAGTGATGTATAAGCTGATCGATCTAAGCTTTGGGTTAAAAGCAAGCCGCTTACATGAGCAGCGTGGCCTTGATTATACCGAGCATGCAGAGCTCGGTTACCCTGAGTTCCAGAAGCAAATGTTTGATTCCAAGAGTTTAACCGAGCGGCATTTATAGGAGAGAGCTGATGAATATTGATACTCAATCCGTAGACCAAGCTGTGACTGCGATGGCAGAGGTGCTTGCCGACTATCTACATCCTGAGGAGGTGCGGCTGCTTAAATCACAGTGGCAGCGATACTCAACGGTCTCTGTAAAGATGATGCAACAGTGCGTCTTGGATGCGACAAGGCGCTATCCTGAGCTGCAAGCTTATAAGTCTGATATTAGGAAAGGCTTTTGGGCTACGTTGCAAGCGGACAGTCAGCAGACAGTAGAGGTTAATAGTCACAATAGCCATAATGGTCATAATAAAGCAATCAAAGCGCCAGTTCCTGTCTCTGAGTTGGTTTTGGCATTTTATACCGTCGTAGAAGCGCTGCGCAGTCAGCTATCAGAAACAGAAAGTCGCAACCTATTTCTGACCATGCACCAAACTGTTTCGCAAGAGCGCACCTTCAAAGGGCATGGTCTTAACATCAGTCAATTTTTAGAAGGCAATCGCCCGTCTGTACCTGATAATGAGCACCTGTTAAATAATTTGATGCAGTTGGCTTATGTATGCTTATGCGATGTTGCAGGACCTGTCGAAGCAGATGAGATGATGTTTCGAGCGGCAGAGAAGGCAAAACAAAATTACCCGAAAACACTGGTCGAAAAGTTATTCTAAAATATTAAGCAGGCACGTTACGATTTAGTATGGAATACCTTTCGATAACGTACCTTATATAAAGGGGCTTTTATAACGCAGCTTTCAAGATGTAGCTTTCAAGATGTAGCTTTCATGACGTAGCTTTCATGACGTAGCTTTCATGACGTAGCCTGAAACTTGATACTAGACGATGAGCGGTATAATAGTTAACTATCTAATCTAATAGCTGAAACGGGAAAGTAACCACGTCAAAGGCGAGGGCAAAGGGTAGCAGTACCAGTTTTTGTGCGCCATTTGGACCGCTACGAGTGACGACATCTTGCTGAGTTTGTGTATAAAAACTCACCGTATATGGTTTGGTCAATGCGCGATAGTTTGACTGAATTAACCCCAAGTTACTAACTTGCGGATAGATAGCGCCTTTGACAGGAACGCTAAAACAAAAGCGCTGAGCATTGATACGTTGATCGCTCGCTGAGGTACACTCTTTACCGTTGTTTTGCAAAAAGAACTGATAGTCTGAGCGCCCAAACTCATCTTTTAATTTAGCATAAGACAGTTTCATCTCACCTTGGAAGTACCCATCGTTATTGGGTACATGAAAGCTCATGTCGTTATCCACTTGAATATTTTTTTGAGACAGATTACTCAGTAAGTTCACCATTTCTGTCCCACCTTGGGTGAGAACGTAGCTGTTCTTCTCTCCTACGATAACCATTGACGCGTTTGGCATTTTTGGTAACGCCTGAGCAGGACGACCAAAGGCAACAATTTGATCTTCAGACAGTATCTGCTTCGTTGTGTTCGTGGTGACGTGTCCACTATTGTCTAATAGTGAGCTGGTCGCACAGCCCGAGCTGGCTAGTACCGCGGCAAACAAAGCGCCTGCTATCACCTTTTTTGAATTTAATGGTTTTAGTGACGCTTTCATATTCTTGTTATCAGCGTTTGTATGGTCAGTCATGATTAGGCTTCCTTGTCTAACAAATGGGCTTACGAAATTAACTATCGAGTTTTTATTTCTTCTCGGATGTCTGGTGAATATCGTACAGTGTTTATATGTAACTTAGCTACTTATCATCCATTGTTATATGATAGGTAAGTGTAGCGGTGAATAACTAATTATAATTAATCTAGGGTGATTTTAGTTCCACTCTTAGTAAAGTTCATCACAAACTGGCTTTTGAAATTGCGTACATTATTTTCGTAAGTCAGTAAGCTGCGAGTGAACTGATGATAGTCGCTCATGTTTTTTGCATTGACCATCAACATAAAATCAAAATCGCCCGATACTTCATAACAGCTCATGATTCGTGATTGCGCGTCCATCAGGCGCTCAAATCGATGTTGCATTGAGGTATTAGAGCGCTCCATTTCTATCATTACTACTGCTGTCAGGCCATAGCCCACTTTGTCAGGATTGACAATGGCGACTTGTTTGGTAATCACGTCACTATCTATTAGCGCTTGTATACGCCGCTGCGCCGTCGCAATGGATACGTGCACTCGCTCTGCGACAGTTTTAAGCGGTAATGTCGCATCATCTTGCAGCAAGTTCAAAATAGCTTTATCAATGTTATCTAAAGTATGGCTCATATCAGGACATCCTTAACAGCAGAGTTTTTTATCTATTTTTATAAATATTATCACTAAAAACACTAATATAAGAAAATAATCATTTATAGGATATATATATGATATTTTTATTCATAAGTACATCTATATAGAGATAATATATCAAAGTACCCTAGTAAAATAGACCATACCAATCAGACCTGCTTCAAAATAAGAGCTAGCAATTGGTTTTTTATCATCTATTAATAGCTACGGTGCCTATCATGTCTATCTCAATGTTCTCCAATGTATTCGCTAATACGCTAGCAACGACTGTTGCACGTTTGCCACTACCTGCGATTTGGACGACAGGTAGCGCACAACAACGCACATTAATACTAGGGGTGTCTTTTGCCATATTGTCCAACGTGCTATTTGGTGTACTCTATGCGTATAGCAGTTTTTTGTCGCCATTATCAGGGACGCAAGTTTTTATCTGGCGCATGCTCGCGATGTGGGCAGCGTTGGTCGGATACTTAATGGTAAGTGGACGTCTGGGATTGCACATCGATAAACTAAAAGCGCTCAAAGGCGCTAAGCAATGCGTTTGGCTGCTACTACCTACACCGATATTCCTGAGTCAATTTTGGTTATTTATGTGGGCGCCAGTGAATGGACAAGGTGTGCAAACCGCGATGGGATACTTTCTATTCCCGTTAATGATGGTGGTGTTTGGTTGTGTCCTCTTTGGCGAAAAATTAAGCCGTTTGCAATGGTTGGCAGTGGCCTTTGCTGCATTGGGCGTGGGTAGTGAAGTTATCCGTACGCAAAGTGTCTCTTGGGCGACGCTATGGGTATGCGGTACGTATCCTGTTTACTACATTTTACGCCGACTGCAGGGAATTGGCGCAGTAACTGGTTTATTGGTTGATTTAACGATATTTGCGCCCTTTGCGCTTGCTTACTTGTTCTTCTTTGCCCCAAGCAGTTTGGCATTGGTTAGCGGCTCGGGTTTCTTTATCATGATGCTAGTAGGTTTAGGTGTGCTCAGTGTCTTGGCAATGAAGACCAATATTGATGCCAGTCAAATGCTACCAGTCAATGTCTATGGCATGATGAGCTATTTGGAGCCAGTGTTACTATTTATCTTGGCAGTGACCGTACTAGGCAACCCATTTGAGTCAGCGATGATTTATAGCTATGGTCTGATTTGGCTAGGTATTGGGTGTTTGATTGCTCATGGTGTTAGGCAATTGCGTCAGGCTAGTAGAAAGACAGCATTATCTCTAAAAGAGCAAATGGCATAGAAAGCCACTGGCTAGATGTTATAAAGGTTTCTATTTTATTAAACGTCACAAACAACAAAAAAGGACGGCTCAGTAAATATTGAGCCGTCCTTTTTTATATAGATTAAATAGTGCTTAATCTAAATGCTGTTTGAAACCGCGCTGCTTATCACGTTCCCAGTCACGATCTTTTAGTGTTTTACGCTTATCATGTTGCTTTTTACCCAAGGCTAGGCCAATTTGGCATTTCACCAATGAGTTTTTCCAGTAGCAAGACAGCGGTACGCAAGCGTAGCCTTTCTGGTTAATTGCCCCAGATAGTTTCTCGATTTCACGACGGTTCAGCAGCAGTTTACGAGTACGAATACTGTCTGGACTAACGTGCGTTGAGCTCGATAGCAATGGCTGAATGTGCGCCCCAAACAAGAAAGCTTCGTTATTGCGAAATATGACGTACGCTTCAGTAATCGTCATTTTTCCTGCGCGAATGGCTTTGACCTCCCAGCCTTGTAATGCCAGTCCTGCTTCAAAGGTTTCTTCGATAAAATACTCATGACGTGCCTTTTTATTGGCACAAATCTGATTGTCTGGCTTTTTTGATTTTTTTGACATAATCTCTCCATAAGGGTGACCTAAAACACAGGCTCCTTATTTAATCAGTCCCACTAATTCCTCATCCTAATCCAATAACTAGTCTTGTTTTTTATTTCGATTATGAGATGGATGAGTCGAACTGCCTATTGTATCAAAGCCTCTGATGAAAAGGTAAATCAGCTGTTAGGACAAATGTAGCAGATAAGTATTAAGTTTGAGCAAAATTTGCTAGCATATGGCCTAATATCACCGATTATATCAGTCATGCTATGAGCCACTCTATTTCTCCCAATTCCTCAAAGCTACATACCAAAATTCTATACCCTGGTACCTTTGATCCTATTACCAATGGTCATGTAGATTTGGTCACACGCGCCGTCAAGCTATTTGATGAGGTCGTTATCGCGGTTGCCTCAGGCCACCATAAAAAACCCTTGTTTAATTTTGAAGAGCGCGTTGCTTTGGTCGAAACCGTATTTGCTGACTTACCGCAAGTATCCGTCATTGGATTTGAGGGACTATTGGTTGACTTTATGCGTGAAAAAAACGCGACGGCGGTGCTGCGAGGATTGCGAGCGATGTCAGATTTTGAGTATGAGTTTCAGTTGGCCAATATGAATCGTGAGCTTGATGAAAACTTTGAAGCGGTGTTTTTGACCCCGTCTCAAAATTATTCATTTATCTCTTCTACGATGATTCGTGAGATTGCTAAGCTTGGCGGTGACGTCAATAAATTCGTTCCACCCTGTGTTTTGCAAGCATTCGACAAAAAGTTAAATAGTAAATAAAAGACGCTGCATTAAAGATAAGCTGCTAGCACTTGCTAAAACAGTAAGGAGCAGCCATATATGACTGATATAAGCAAAAATATAAGGAACAGTTCATGGCACTATTAATCACTGATGAGTGCATCAACTGTGATGTGTGCGAGCCTGCTTGCCCCAATGAAGCCATCTCAGAAGGGGATGATATCTATGTCATCGACCCTGATCTATGTACAGAATGTGTTGGACATTTTGACGAGCCACAATGCGTTGTGATTTGTCCAGTCGATTGTATTCCTCACGATCCCAATCATGTCGAGACTGAAAGCGACCTGCTATCTAAATATAAACGTATTACGGGCCAATAGAGTATTTATAAGCGATTGATGACGTTTGGGTTTACAACGTTTTAGGGACAACACGATGACCATGGAAACAATAACCACGCAAACAACCACCACGCAATCCATCCAAGTCGTAAATGACTTTGATCAGCAACACCTTTGGCACCCTTATGCCAGCCTGCCACCCACTTATTCTAATATCGTAATCGATCGAGCTGAAGGTATTTATATCATCACTGAAAATGGTACGCGTCTGATCGATGGTATGTCATCCTGGTGGGCGAGCGTTCATGGTTATAATCATCCAAAACTGAATGAAGCATTGACTCAGCAATTGGGTAAAATGGCGCATGTCATGTTTGGTGGGTTAACCCATCAGCCAGCGATAGATTTGGGCAAAAAACTGCTCGACATTGTACCTACTGGTCTCGATGCGATTTTTTATGCAGATAGTGGCAGTATCGCGGTAGAAGTAGCGCTAAAAATGGCGCTGCAATATCAAGTGGCTGCCAAGCGTCCAAATAAGCAGCAGTTTGCCTCAACCCATTCAGGGTATTACGGAGACACGTGGCATGCCATGAGTGTCTGTGATCCTGTTAATGGAATGCATAGCCTATATGGCAAGCAGTTACCGATGCAGCATTTCGTCCCTGCGCCGCCACTTGGCTTTGATCGCGCCTTGACAGTAGATGAGCGTGAATCGTTGGCTCAGTTTTTTGTAAAGTATGGCGAGCAGCTGGCGGGGTTTATCATTGAGCCGATTATTCAGGGCGCAGGCGGGATGCGTTTTTATAGTCCTGAATACCTACAATTGCTGCGTCAACTGTGTGATGAGCATGATGTACTATTGGTTGCGGATGAAATCGCCACTGGGTTTGGTCGTAGTGGCAAATTATTTGCGTGTGAACATGCAGCTATTAGCCCTGATATCATGACCATTGGCAAGGCGCTGACGGGTGGCTATATGACTTTTGCCGCAACGTTATGTACCCGAAAGATTGCCGATACCATTCATAATAGTGACTATCCAGCGCTGATGCATGGCCCAACCTTTATGGGCAATCCACTGGCTTGTGCGGTTGCGTGTGCATCGATTGATTTGATTATGTCTTATGATATTGAAGCGCGTACCGCAAATATGCAATGTATTATGGAGCAACAACTAGCGCCTGCTGCTTTATTAGAAGGCGTTGCTGAAGTGCGCTGCTTGGGCGCGGTCGCTGTAATTGAGCTGCATGAAGCGGTCGATATGCCCATTTTTCAGTCTTTGTTGATTGATAACGGTATCTGGGTCAGACCATTTGGCAAGCTGGTGTATATCATGCCGCCTTACGTGATTACTGATGCTGAGCTGACTACCTTATCCCAATCATTGCTAAAAGTAGTGCGTACGTATTTAGAAAACCGAGGTCAACTATGAGTGTTTTATTTGTTTCTGGTATCGATACCGATATCGGTAAAACTTATGCTACTGGGCTGCTTGCTAAAGCGCTTATGCAGCAAGGCTTAAATGTCATCACTCAAAAGCTAGTACAAACGGGCGTATCGATCAATCCAGATAATGGTGAGATGAATATCGCTGATGATATTATTACGCATCGTCAACTTATGGACATTCCTTTACAGCAATGTGACCTCGATTTTACGACTTGTGCTCATCGTTATAAGAAGCCAGCGTCTCCTCATCTAGCTACTAAGTTATCAGGGGAAACACTTGATCCTGATATGATTACTAACGCTACCAAGCGACTGCAATCTGAGTATGAGCTGGTACTACTAGAAGGTGCAGGTGGCTTACTTGTGCCGATTACAGAGAATCTACTCACATTAGACTATATTGCTGAGCAAGGCTGTCCAGTTATTTTGGTCACCTCTGGTCAATTGGGCAGCATCAATCATACTTTGCTGAGTTTAGAAGCTATAAAATCGCGCGGATTAATAGTACATAGCGTAATTTATAATCATATCCATGATGATGCTGAGCAAACGGATACTGAGATCGCAAATAGCACTATTGAGTTTCTACGAAAATATTTGGACAATCATTATCCCGAAGCGCATTGGCTGCAGATACCGTATTTGAAGAATAAAGTGGTCAGTAATATTGAAACACTACCAGCAAATTTTGTTTAGCCTATTTATGTTGTCCACAAAAATAAATCCAAAAGACATGCGCAGGCAGTCATAAGTTTGCTATACTAGCGCGCTTGGTAGACTAGGCGATCGCCGCTGCACACTGGCAACAGATGAGCAGGGGAGGAAAGTCCGGGCTACATAGGGCAGCGTGCCAGCTAACGGCTGGGCAGGGTAACTTGACGACCAGTGCAGCAGAGAGTAGACCGCCTTTAGTATCTTAGGGTATTATCGGTAAGGGTGAAAGGGTGCGGTAAGAGCGCACCGCGTGGCTGGTAACAGTTCACGGCATGGTAAACTCCACGCGTAGCAAGACCAAATAGGCATCGGCATGGCGCGGCCCGCGTTCGATGCGGGTAGGTTGCTTGAGCGTATTAGCGATGATACGCCTAGAGGAATGATCGTCCACGACAGAACCCGGCTTATCGGTTTACCAAACCTTTTTTATTGTTTGTTGTAGTAATAGTTGCAATTAATCTGAATTAAATTCGTTTTTTTGCAAAAAATGCTTATTAGGGGTTGACGTTAGTCAACAGCTTAGGCATAATGTGCAGCCTAAAACGGCGATGTAGCTCAGCTGGTTAGAGCGCATGACTCATAATCGTGAGGTCAAGAGTTCAAGTCTCTTCATCGCCACCATATATAGCAGTACTAAAAAACCAATCTATCGAGATTGGTTTTTTTTTGCCCAAAATAAATGTTTTTATAAACTAGAAGCTGTTGATACATAGCATTTTAGGTGTGATTTACTTACAGATTTCTTACTAAATCATAGGTTTATCTGTCTATATACAGATTAATTCTTGTAACTTATGTCGCGCTTACTTATCATAGGGGCTGTTTTCGGTAAAGTCCTGTAACGCCATGTCTGTCCAACTACCTCCTTATCGTCCTATCAAGCATCGCAGTGGCCTTAAAGTCATGGGCGCAGCCTTTCATGCATTGCTCATGCGTGAGTTACAGACTCGCTTTGGTGGATATCGTTTAGGCTACCTTTGGGCACCGCTTGAAGTCCTCTTTCAGGTTCTGATTTTCTTAGTTATATTCGGGGCTATTAGAGAGCGTCTAGTTCCAGGTATGGATTTTTCCTTATTCCTAGTTGCTGGAATGGTTCCTTTTCGGATGTTTCAGAAGATAGCAACGAGAGCTTTAGGAGCTGTTGAGGCTAATAAAGGTTTGTTGATGTATCGGTCAATTAAGCATATTGATGTGATCATCGCACGCTCATTTCTAGAGCTGGTGATTTATTTCTTTACATCGATATTACTACTTTTAGGATTGGCTTTTTTTGATATCTATGCCAATTTGGAAAACCTGCACATTGTACTGTTTTGCTGGATAACGCTATTTATATTTAGCTTTGGTGTTGCTCTGATTATGATGGTTGTTGGCTATTATGGTGGCGAAATCAGTAAAGTAATTACTATATTGTTTACCATACTGTATTTCACATCCGGTATCATTTACCCGATTCATATTATTCCTGAACCATATTTTAGTTATTTACTTTATAACCCTTTTATTCATAATATTGAGCTGATTAGACACGCCTTCGCACCCAATTATCCAGCATATCATATTGATATTTGGTATTTTTTAGAATGGATGTTCGTTGTAAACTTTTTGGGACTTTTACTCTATAAGTATGCTGAACGTGACATGATTCGTTCTCGTTAAGGTGATATCAATAATTATGAGCACTAATATTAAGAAAGGTGAGTAAATGATTGAGATAAAGAATATTTCTAAGTCATTTATGACAAAGAAAGGCCGTCATTACTTGTTCAAAGATCTAAATCTGACTATTGGTGATAAACAAAGTGTAGGCTTGCTTGGTCGTAATGGTGCTGGTAAGTCAACATTGCTACGTATCATATGTGGACTTGATGAGCCAGATCATGGAGAGATTATTACCGACTCGACTATTTCTTGGCCTGTTGGGGTGGCAGGTGGTTTTCAAGGTAGTTTGACAGGTCGTCAAAACGTCCGTTTTGTTTGTCGTTTATATTCAAGCGGCCCTTATATTGATGAAAAAATTCGTTTTGTCGAAGAGTTTGCTGATATCGGTAGTTATTTTGATATGCCAGTAAAAAGCTATTCATCAGGAATGAAGGCGCGCTTAACGTTCGGTTTAAGCTTGGCCTTTGATTTTGATTACTATATGCTCGATGAAGCAGGTGCCGTTGGTGATGCAGCATTCCGTAAGCGTAGTGAAGAGATTTTAGCGGCCCGCCGCGCACAAGCAGGATTTTTAATAGTGTCGCACAATATTGGTGATATCAAACGAAACTGCGATATTGGTATTGTACTAATGGATCAAACAGCACACGTGTTTGACGATACAACAGAAGCGATTGAGGTTTATGAAAAGCATATCCACAAAGCAAAAAAGTAAGATAATTAACTTCTCGCTGTTTATCGGCTTGGTCATCCTTCCTTGGTTGCTCGTTATATACTATGTAATGACACTGGCGCATCCGCGTTTCGTTTCGACTGCTGACGTGGTAGTGAAGCAAGTCAGTGATTCGAGCGTACCATCTGGTGGCGGACTATCAGCTCTATTGGGCGTAAATAGTACCAGTAAAGAAGACGCGACTTATTTGACAGAGTATATTTTGTCGAATGATATGGTGAAGCGACTCGATAGTAAGTTTAAGTTCCGAGACGCTTACTATGTTGATGGTTCAGACCCTATTTATGAAATCGATCCTGATGCGACTCAGGAAGATTTACTTGAATACTTCAAAAAACGGGTTCACATTGATCTTGACGAGCAGAGCTATGTGCTTTCAGTATCAACAGAAGGTTTTGACTCAAAATATGCTTTCGAGCTGAACAAAGCTATCTTAGGAGAATCTGAGCGTTTTGTGAACCGTATTTCACAAGAAGTGGCTCGTGATCAATTGGCGTTTGCAGAGACCCAGTTAGACGAATCAGAAGAGCGTTTAAATGATGCCAAAGAGCAGTTATTAAACTATCAGAATGAAAACGAAATCTATGACCCACAAGCCAATGCGCAAATCGTCAATCAGTTGATTGGCAGCTTGCAAGCGCAATTAAGTTCGTTGCGTACCGAAGAGCGTCAGTTACTCAGTTATCTAAATCCAGATGCGCCGCAAGTGGTTTCACTAAGAAGCCAGATAAAGGCTGTTGAAGAGCAAATCACTCAAGAACAAACCAAGTTGACCTCGCCAAATACAACCAAATTAAACCGTCAAGCGGTACAGTTTGAGACCATCAAGGCAGATGTGGATTTTGCTACCGAGTTGTATAAGTTGTCGTTGTCATCGCTTGAGAAATCAAGACTAGAAGCATTCAAGAAAATGAAAAACTTGATTGTGATCTCAACGCCCTATGAAGCTGAAGATGCAACATATCCGCGCCAAGCATATCTCATTTGGACATCGCTTGCGTTGCTCTTAATGCTATACGGATTTGTGCGTTTGGTAATGGCAGTTGTCCGTGATCACCGTAGCTAATCTTGAAAAACCAGATATCAGTAATGATCGATAGATCAGGAAAGGAATATAACTCATGAATATGAAACCACGTTCTATCGTGATAGCGACAAGCTTGGCAATGGCGGCGACTAGTATGTCTGCAACAGCTGCAAGCAGTTATGCAGATCAAATATCAGGTTCAGGCTTTGGCACAAGCAACAATAACATGAGCCAATCTCAGAACCAGAGCAATATTAACGTTTCTACCCAAGCATTTTCTGGGGCAGTGCCAGGGCAAGCAACGACTCAAGAAGCGGTTAACGCAGCAAGCTTACCAAGCCAGTCAGTTATCAATACAACGCGTCCTTATCAAGATATCAAAACTCAAGATATGATGTTCGGTGAGCAATTGTTCCGTGGAGCATTTTCGACGACTTCAGGCTCTACCTTTAATGATAGTTATGTGATTAACCCTGGTGATAACGTCCAAGTAAGAATGTGGGGCGCTTATCAGTACGCTGCTACCATGACCGTCGATCCACAGGGTAATATTTTCTTACCGAACGTTGGGCCAGTACGTGTCTCTGGTGTGCAAAATGGTAGCTTACAGAATGTGGTAAAAAGTGCCGTCAGCCGTATTTACCGCTCGAATGTAGGGGTTTATGCTTCATTAGAGCAGGCGCAACCCGTTAAGGTGTTCGTCACAGGTTTTGTTAAGCAGCCAGGCTATTACGGTGGTCTAGCAGCAGACTCGGTATTGTCTTATTTAGATAGAGCAGGCGGCGTTGACCCAACACGTGGTAGTTATATCGACATTCAAATTAAGCGTAACGGTCAAATGCTACAGCAAGTCAATTTATATGACTTTTTGCTAGCAGGTAAATTACAGGCATTTTCATTCCGTGATGGTGATGTCATCACTGTGGCACCACAGAAAAAGACATTTGTGGTAAGCGGTCAAGTTCAAAACGAATATACCTTTGAGTTTGATGTGAATGATCTGACTATTGGTGATGTGTTACAAGTGTCTAATCCGGCAGCCAATGCTACTAATATCAGTATCACTCGCAGTGCAGGACGTGCACAAACGGCAGAATACTACTCATTAAGTGAAGCCCAAAATGTTCCCGTCTATAACGGCGATCAAATGGTAGTAACGTCAGATCGTTACGCAGGTACCATCGCGGTGCAGGTAAAAGGTGCACATACTGGTAATGGCGCAATGGTTGTGCCATATGGCGCGCGTCTAAAAGATATCGTGCCACAATTACAGCCAAGTCCGCTGGCAAAATTAACGCATCTAACCATCTATCGTGAATCTGTTGCTGAGCAACAAAAACGCATGATTAACGAGTCACTCGATCGTCTAGAAGAATTGACACTTGCCACTCAGTCAACGACTCGTGAAGAAGCCGCATTGCGTCAAGATGATGCAGCATTGGTTAAGCAGTTCGTCGCTAAAGCTCGCAATGTTCAGACGGACGGTCAAATCGTTGTTGTGCCAAATTCGTGGCAGGATATTATTCTGCAACAAGGCGACATCATTGAGATACCAGCACAAACGTCAGTCATTACAGTCAATGGTCAAGTACGAGCACAAGGCGCACTTACCTTTAATCCAGACTACACCGTTGGCGATTATGTGGCTAATTCTGGTGGTTTCTCTGATAATGCTGATACAAAAGATATCTTAATTATTCATCAAAATGGAGCGAGCCAAGTGGTCAATACTGCGTATCGTATCCAGCAGGGTGACGAGATTATGGTATTACCGAAAGTTAAAACTAAGCGTGTGGAGATTGCTCGCGGTCTATCACAGATTGTTTATCAGTTAGCAATTGCTGCCAAGGTAGTTCTAGACCTATAACGGTTAACTATTCATGATGTAACGATGTCGGCTGAATAGATTTAACCAAAATTAACGAATAAAGGTATTAAAGATATGGCAAAAGAAGTAGCGAATGAAGTCAAGGTATCTACTATGTCTACCTCTGATCATGCGCTACTTTCGCCTTCGTCACAGTACCAATCACCAAAGCAACTGGCAGTGATTGGTAAAGGTATGTGCCGCAATAACTTGCTACTCTCGCAAGTGTTGCAAGCTGATATTCAGCGCTGGTATCCGTGGTCAGGTTTGCAGCAAAGTGTAGTAAATCGCAAGAAAAAACCACAACCTGAGGCATTTATTGGATGGGGGCACAAGAAAAGCTTCCAACGAGCTGATAAAGCTGCCACCCGTCAGGACGTAAATACCTTAAGTATTGAAGATGGATTTTTGCGTTCATTGGATTCAGGTATTAGTAGTCGCCATGGTTTGAGCGTGGTTGTCGATGATATTGGCATCTACTTTGATATGGCGCATCACTCGCGCCTTGAGCAGCTGATTGTTGAGCGTACCAAGAGTACTAGCAATGATCGCGCAGCAGGCGAGGCACGTGCTCGTCATCTGATGGCACGTATATGCGAAGAAAAACTGAGTAAATATAATTCTATAATCGATTGTCCGTCGTTGGATAAATTGATTAATGAAGAAAATATTAACGAAAAAGAAAGCGCTTCACAATTCCATGTCCTATTGATTGACCAAGTAGCAGGTGATGCCTCTGTTAAAGGCGCTGGTGCGAATAAACGTCAATTTAAGAAGATGCTAAAATTTGCATGCCACAACCATCCTAACGCCCATATTTGGATAAAGGCTCATCCTGCGTCAAAATCAGGCTATTTATCCAACTTAAAACTGCCTAAAAACGTTAGGTTATTGACAGAGTTTCTCAATCCTATTGAACTGCTCAAACAAGTAAGTGAGGTCTATACCGTCAGCTCACATATGGGCTTTGAAGCATTGATGCTAGGAAAAAAAGTGTATTGCTTTGGAGTTAGCTGGTACAGTGGCTGGGGGCTGACCGATGACACTAATGCACCTAGAAATCTACTTAAATCAGTTCAGAAGCGTCGTTTAGCATCAGCTAAGATAATCCTCAATAATAGAGATACGTCAAACTTAGCAGTGTTTCCTGCAACTTCACATAAAACGCTTGAAACGTCATTAGAAACATTATTTTATAGTGCTTATATTGATTACAGTCGTTATGTAGATCCAGTAACGAAACAAGCTTGTGATATCGATACAGCCATTGAGTGGTTGGTGACCAATCGGTGGTGGCAAGCGCGTCTTGAAGGCGATTTGACGATATATGAATTTAGTCGTTGGAAGCTGCCATTTGTCAAAGCCTTTATAGACCTACCGCGTACGACATTATTCGTTAAACCAAAACCGCGTCTAAAAAATCTTCTACATCCAGACCATTTCCGTGTCAATTTCAGCCAGCCTTTATTGGTATGGGGTTTGGCCAAACGTCAGCAAGTACAGAAGAAGCTACAGAGTAAACTTGCTGAACAAAGCTCGGACATGCCAGCTATTTATTGTATGGAAGATGGGTTTATCCGATCAAATGGTTTAGGTGCTACTTTACTCGCACCACTGTCTGTTGTCATAGACAAACAAGGTATTTATTACGATGCGACCCAGCCTTCAGACTTAGAAACATTGCTGCAAAATTGTCAGCCACTGAGTTCTGAACAGCGTCTTCGCGTAAAAAAACTGCAAGATAAACTGCTGAATCAGCGGGTAAGTAAATACAATGTTGGGGCTGGTATAGATGTTTCTAGCATCCAAAATAATTCGTGGATGCAGGATGCCAAAATATCTGGGAGACGACGCGTTCTTATTATCGGTCAGGTAGAGGACGATTTGTCAGTACAGTACTGCGGTTCCACAATAAAGACAAACAGTGGTTTGATCGAACGTGTACGACAAGATAACCCAGACGCTTATTTGATTTATAAGCCGCATCCTGATGTTGAGGCAGGACTGCGAGCAGGTAAAGTATCAGAAACTCATCTACAACAAGTTCAAGCGGTTGCCTACGATACTGCCATGCCTGATTGTTTAGAATGGGTGGATGAGGTTCATACGATCAGCTCACTGACTGGTTTTGAAGCGTTGCTGCGTGGATTGGACGTCACCTGCTATGGTTTACCATTTTATGCAGGTTGGGGGTTGACCACAGATATTGACGGGCAGTCGCTACCGAAATATACCTATCTAAAAAGGCGTCAACGAGATATACCTTTGACTCTTGAGCAGCTAATATATGGCGCGCTTATATGTTACCCGTTGTATCGTCTGCCTGATGGCTATGGATTAGCACAAGTAGAACAGGTGATCGATTATTTATACCCTCTCAAAGACTCGCATCTGCTTGCGAATAGTGAAGAATCGCAATCTGAAATGGCTAGTACTTCAAATAGTTCAGCTAAGACTGTGAACTCGTCTTTATCTACAAAGTTTAAACGTCACGCGACCACACGTTTTATGCAGCAGCGTCACCAGTGGCAACAGAAATTGCGTAAAATGTCTCGTTAATTTATTAGAGTAGCACCGTATAATTGCATTGCGACAAATAGATGCTTTTTCGGTATAATCACTTTTACGCTATGTGTTTTCACACGGTTGCACGACCTTTCTCATTTTTATTTCTTATTTTCTCATTTAATGGTAGCCCTGTATTATGGCAGCTTCGATGTCTCACTTGCTTACTCATCGACATGTCTTGCTACTACAAGGGAAAATGGGTGGGTTTTTTAATCGCTTTTCGTCATTCTTGCAAACTCAAGATATTAAAGTAAGTAAAATCAATTTTAATGCAGGCGATGCCTTTTTTTATCATCACGACAATACCTACGAATATACCAATACATTAGCGCAATTTTCCTCTTGGTTGCAGGCGTTCATTAAAGAAAATGCCATTGATGCGATTGTATGCTTTGGCGATTGTCGACCGCATCATACTCAAGCAGCGTGTATCAGTGAGAAGCTAGGTATTTCATTTTTTGTCTTTGAAGAAGGGTACTTGCGTCCTGATTACATTACCTTACAAGAGCATGGGATTAATGGCTATTCACGTCTAAACACTGCTGAGATTAAAGCACTTAAGAAAGCCAATGATCAGCCTTTATACACACATAATCGATTTTATCGCTTAAGTATCGCGGCCATCGTCTATTACATCATTGCTTGGCTTTATAAAAGTCGTTATCCACATTATTCGCATTATCGTGGTATGACCGCTTGGCAAGAGGCCATCGCTTGGTTAAAAGCACCGTGGCGGAAGCTACGAGGATATTTGCCAGATAAACAATTGCAAAATAGACTGATCAAGCAAGAAAGTAACAATTACTTTTTGATTAGTTTGCAAGTGCATAATGACTCACAGATTACCCATCATAGTGATTATCGTGATGTGGTACAGTTCATTGATGAGTCTATCGCAAGCTTTGCAAAATTTGCTAAGCAAAAACAGTTACTTGTGTTTAAGCATCATCCATTGGATCGTGGTCATAGAGACTATCGGGAGCTGGTAGCTAGCCTAGCTGAGCGCTATCAAGTGTCTCATCGTGTTTTCTATGGTTGTGATATGCACCTGCCAACTTTGGTGAAATATAGTATTGGCATGGTGACTATTAACAGTACGACAGGCTTGCAGTCGGTTTATCATAAGAAACCTACTAAGGTTATGGGTCGTGCAATTTACGATATTCCTAAGCTAACAGATCAAAAGCCGCTTGATGATTTTTGGCAGCAGCCTAAGGGCCCAGATAATGAATTTTATTTGAGATTTCGTGAGTACTTGATAGAGCAAACTCAAATAAATGGTGCTTTTTATGGCAGATCGCCATGGATGTATAAGTATCTGTACCAAAATGGCAGTGAAACTACAGACGTAGATATGTCTAAAACCAATTTACCCTAGTCATTTATTCGCTTTTGTTTCTAAGAAGTCATAGTAATTATAATAGTATCTATATAAAGAAACGAAGTTCAACAAGTGTAACGATTGTTGCGTTATCCTTTTTTAGCTTGTCATTTCATCTGCAAGTCACATCTCTTCTAACAAAATCGCCTTACTTTGCAGTGGAAAACTGCTAGAATACTCTTTTATGTCTGCACATAAGAGTTAATGTGCTTTGCTATAGGTTTTAGACGGTGGTATAAGCCCAATTGGCTTGTTATAACGGTTAACCTTCAAAGAAATACAAGCACATTATCAATTGCATCTGACAGTATTTATTTTTTAGTTTTATTATTCTATCACCCTTAATTTAGTAGGCGCTTTGTGACTGCATTAGCCAATATTCGTAACTTTTCAATCATTGCCCACATTGATCATGGTAAGTCGACCCTTGCCGATCGTTTTATTCAAATGTGCGGTGCCTTGCAAGATCGCGAGATGCAGGCGCAGGTACTCGACTCAATGGATATCGAGCGTGAGCGCGGTATCACTATTAAAGCACAGTCAGTAACTCTGTTTTATGATCATCCAAATGGTGAGCGCTATCAGCTTAACTTTATTGATACTCCTGGTCACGTTGATTTTTCATATGAAGTGTCGCGTTCATTAGCAGCTTGTGAAGGTGCGCTATTGGTTGTTGATGCCGCTCAAGGCGTAGAAGCGCAGTCAGTGGCCAATTGCTATACAGCCGTTGATCAAGGCTTAGAAGTCATGGCGGTGTTAAATAAGATTGATTTGCCGCAAGTTGAGCCTGAGCGCGTCATTCAAGAAATTGAAGATATTATCGGTATCGATGCCGTTGACGCACCGCGTGTATCAGCCAAATCTGGTCTTGGTGTTGATAAGCTGCTAGAAGCATTGGTGGAGTTTATTCCAGCACCAACTGGTGATCGTGAAGCGCCACTCCAAGCACTAATTATTGACTCTTGGTTCGATAATTATTTGGGCGTGGTCTCATTGGTACGGGTGCGTGAAGGTACTATACGTAAAGGTGACAAGTTATATATCAAATCGACTCAAGAGGCACATTTGGTTGGCTCGATTGGTGTCTTTACCCCTAAGCCTGTAGATACGGGTGTTTTAGAAGCAGGGGAAGTCGGCTTTGTTATTGCGGGTATTAAGGATATTGCCGGAGCGCCAGTAGGCGATACTATCACTCATGCTAAGACCCCTGATGTGGATCGTATCCCAGGCTTTAAACAAGTCACGCCACAAGTCTATTCTGGTATGTTCCCAGTAGATTCGAGTGATTTTGAAAAATTCCGTGAAGCTTTGCAAAAACTGCAAATTAACGATGCTTCGCTGTTTTTTGAGCCAGATACGTCGGATGCGCTTGGCTTTGGTTTCCGCTGTGGCTTCTTGGGTATGCTGCACATGGAGATTATCCAAGAGCGTCTAGAGCGTGAATATGATCTGGATTTGATTACTACAGCGCCGTCAGTTATCTATGAAATTGAGAAAAAGAACGGTGATGTAATCTATGTAGATAACCCCTCACATCTACCTGAGCCAAACAATATTGAAGAGTTCCGTGAGCCAATTGCCCGCTGTCAGATTTTAGTACCGCAAGAATTCTTAGGCAATGTAATGACGCTATGTATTGAGCGTCGTGGCGTTCAGGTTGATATGCGTTTTATGGGTCGACAAGTACAGCTTATATTTGATATCCCAATGGGCGAAGTGGTCATGGATTTCTTTGATCGCCTAAAGTCAGTCTCACGTGGTTTTGCATCGCTAGACTATAATTTTGAACGTTATCAAGCCGATAAGTTGGTGAGAGTTGATGTACTAATCAATGGCGATAAAGTTGATGCCTTAGCGATGATCGTGCACGAAACCCAATCACGTTATCGTGGTAATGCTCTAGTTACTAAGATGAAAGAGTTGATTCCACGTCAAATGTTTGATGTCGCCATTCAAGCGGCTATCGGTAGCCAAATCATTGGTCGTAGTACGGTAAAAGCCATGCGTAAAGACGTATTAGCAAAATGCTATGGTGGCGATGTGTCACGTAAGAAAAAGCTACTGTCTAAGCAAAAAGCTGGTAAAAAACGTATGAAGCAAGTAGGTAATGTGGAAATTCCACAAGAAGCCTTCTTAGCTGTGTTGCAAGTTGATAGCTAATCGCTAAACGTAACCTAAGATAGTCATTGTAGATAACAGTCAAATGTAGTGAGTCTTATCGTAAAGGTGTTAGATAAGCCGCTCGTTAATAGGCAATTTGGTATGGATTTTGATTTTAATTTAATTTTAGTGCCGTTAACTATAGTCCTAGGAATTGTTTGGCTGTTAGATAAGCTAGCGCTCAAACAGCGCAAAACTCGTGGTCGAGGTCAGGAAGGCTTACTGGTCCGCTGGGCTTATGACTTTTTTCCTGTGTTAGCAGTGGTATTGATAGTACGCTCATTTTTAATTGAGCCATTTAATATCCCATCATCGTCTATGGTGCCGACGCTATATACGGGTGACTTTATTGCTGTCAATAAGTATGCATATGGCGTGCGCCTGCCGTTAACCTATAATAAGGTGCTGGATACTGGTGAACCTGAGCATGGTGATGTGGCAGTGTTTCGCTATCCTGAGAACCCGAGCATTTATTATATTAAACGCGTTATCGGTTTGCCTGGTGACACCGTAAGCTATAGCCAAGGCACGTTATCTATCAATGATGTACCTGTTGAGACTAAGTCTGTAGATTTCGCGGCAAATGCTGAACTGACCTCACAGCTATACTTACCAGGTCAGGTTGGTCCAGGGCAAGTACTGACTGAGGAGAGTGCTTCTGCAATGGGTCAGCAAGAAGAAGATGTGGCACAATATTTTGAAGAAGTACAAGGTGACAACAAGCATCTCGTGCGCTATTTAGACGGTATGAACAGTTCACAATACGCGCCATTTTTGCAGCAACAATCACCAGAAGTGGTGGAGTCAGAAGGTACTGAGTGGCGTATTGATGTGCCAGAAGATCAGTATTTTGTGATGGGTGATAACCGCGATCGCAGCGCAGACGGTAGATTTTGGGGCTTCGTTCCTGATGAAAACCTAGCAGGTAAGGCTGTTTATATCTGGATGCATAAACCACCTGGTCTTAATCTACCGACCTTTGAACGTAATGGTACTATCAATTAAGATTATGAGATTGTCTAGAGATTGATTGGTTGATAATAGTTTTATGCTAATATCGTTGCTAAATAATTAATAGCTATTTATTATTTATACACTTATTCGAAATAGTCGTTTATCTTTAGAAGGATATCATAATGCAGCAATTATCTGGTTTGGCTATGCAGCGCGGCGCCAGTGTGACAAATGTTGTTCTTATTATTATACTTTTGGGTATTGCGACTAAGTTGACAGTAGCCATCGTACCGGCTCAGATTGGTGACTATCAATTGACCAAAGTATTAAGTGCACAGTTAAAAGAAGCCAATAATAATAAAGAGACAGCCAAACAATTTGTTGAACGTGTCAACAAACAGTTATCTATCAATGCTGACTATGATACCAAGGCAGAAGAAGTATTTACCTTTACTGATAAAAAAACAGGTCAATTGGCTATCTATAAAGAATATGCAGTAACTAATAACTTTTTTAGCAATGTCGATATCGTGAATCGTTTCGAAGGTAACATCGAGATGACGATAGCAGAGTAAGTCGCAATAGTACGACATAGCACCTTCATTATATTCATAAAATATATCAAATAATATTATTAAACTAAATCTGTCAAGCAGAAGGGATAACCACAAACCACGCATGAAACCAACTTCGCACCATTCCCAAGCGGTTCCTACTTCCCAAAAAAATAGTACGTCTGTTGACACGCTTGTTGTTAGCTCAGAATTTATTCAGCGGTTAGCAGTATTAACGCGTAAGTTAGGCTACGAGTTCAATGACTTGAGCCTTCCTAAACTTGCATTAACGCATCGCTCATTTGATAGCAAAAAAAACTATGAGCGCCTAGAGTTTTTAGGTGATGCACTGTTAGGGATGATTGTGGGTGAAGCTTTATATCATCGTTATCCTAGTCAAAATGAAGGGCGCTTAACGCGTATGCGTGCGACATTGGTGCGCCAAGAGTCGTTGGTAATTATCGCTCAAAACTTAGAGCTGTCTAACCATCTTATATTAGGAGTAGGTGAGCGCAAAGGTGGCGGTCGCAATCGTGCTTCCATACTGGCCGATGCCGTAGAATCTCTGATCGGTGCTATTTATTTAGACAGTCAAGATATGGATATTACTCGCAAATGTGTTCTCTCTTGGTATGGTGATCTGATTGATAATGTTAATGACCAAAAAGCATTGAAGGACGCCAAGAGTCGGCTGCAAGAATGGCTACAATCTAAACAGTTTGACTTACCTAATTACGAGCTCATGGAAACGCGTGGTAATGCACCGCATCAAATTTTCGTTGTACGTTGTCATGTCAATATCAATAACTGCCCTGATATTACTGAATCTGGTGAGAGCCGCCGTATCGCTGAACAAAAAGCAGCAGAGCTTATGATTAACCAATTACATAAATTGCCAGGATCTGCCAAAAAACGTGTATAGCCGATGTCTATTTAATGCATTTTTAGATGCAGAGTATTAGCTTAGATTGGTTGTAACTTGGCAAACATACATTAAAACTACCTCACATATTATTTATTTTAAAACTTTAAATGTTTCTAGCTCGTTTTTAATGGTGACTAAATAAATTTAGCATCAACGACTGTTCGGCTAGACACAAACCCTATAGGATTAACTTATGAGCAATCATACTGATTTGCCATCAAACAATGAAGACAGCACCCAAAGTTTGGGTGAAAACACAGATATCGATTTAAGCCAAAACAATATCGAAGTTACCGAAGAGACTGATAGTATTGATGCAGAAGATATTGCATTAGACAATGATATGGCTATTGAAGAATTTTTTGCGCCAAGTGGCAATACTCGGATGGCTGATGATTTTAGAGCAGGTTATGTGGCCATTGTTGGACGACCAAATGTGGGCAAGTCAACTTTGATGAATCACTTATTAGGTCAAAAGCTGTCTATTACTTCACGCAAACCACAAACCACCCGTCATCGTATTCATGGCATTTTGTCAAACCATGAAATGCAAGCGGTGTTTGTTGATACACCAGGTATTCACCGTAACGAAGTACGTGCTATTAACGAACGTATGAATAAAGCGGCGGTATCGGCGTTAGTAGATGTAGATTTAGTACTGTTTGTTGTTGATTCAGATCAATGGCGTGACGATGATTTATTGACCTTGCAAAAGCTCGGTGAGACCAATCTAACAGTCGTATTGGTTATCAATAAGTCAGATACTCTAAAAGATAAAGGCAGCGTGCTACCACTTATCGAAACTTTCAACGATAGTTTCGATTTTGCTGATATCGTTCCTGTATCTGCACTAAAAAATCAAAACTTAGATCGTTTGCAAGAAGTGATTGCCTCACATTTACCAGTGGCTGCTCCTATTTATGATACAGAGCAAATCACTGATCGCTCTGAGCGATTTTTAGCCAGTGAAATTATTCGCGAAAAAATCATGCGTAGTGCAGGCGATGAAGTACCATATGATTTAACCGTACAGATTGATGAGTTTAAAGACGAACCTGCACATACTGATCCAAAAACAGGGCGTCCACGCAAAGCTTGTACTTTCATCGATGCGACTATCTATGTTGAACGTGGTGGTCAAAAAGCCATCGTTATCGGTGACAAAGGTCAGCGTATCAAACAAGTTGGTATGGATGCTCGTAAAGATATGGAGCAGTTGTTCGGTAAAAAAATCATGTTAACTTTGTGGGTCAAAGTGAAACGTGGTTGGTCTGATGACGAACGTGCGTTGACCAGTTTGGGCTATTGATAGCGGTTAAAAACAAACGCTTCAAAAGCACTGCCTGCCTTTTAGCTATTTAGGTAATAAAAAATGCGTAATGAAGCGCTCGTCGGGTATTTATTGCATCAGCGTCCTTATCAAGAAAAGCGCGCTTTGTATTATCTTTTTTCTCAACAACACGGTGTGATACATGGTGTTGGGAAAAAAGGCGCGCCACTATTTATGCCGTTACAGCTTTTTGCTACTGGCAAACGCGACCTAAAAACTTTCAGTCAAATTAATATTGCCTCGCAAGATACGACTCAAGCTGACAGTGTTCAAAAAGACGGTGTTAAAAAAGATAGTAAACCTGCTGTCTTAGAAGCCGTACCTTACGCCAATATCAGCGGTCAACATCAGTATGCCGCACTATATATAAACGAGATTCTGTGGCGGTTGTTACCTACTGAAGACCCAATGCCTGTATTATGGCAGCATTATCAAATCAGTCTACAACAACTCAAACAACCTCTAAGTAATAACGAGCTTCGTCTCTGTCTACGTCAGTTTGAGCAGTATCTATTTACCGAATTAGGATTCACTTTAACGTTAACGCATGACAATGTTGAAAACCCCATCGAGTCTGATTGTACTTACCGCTTTTTACCGGATGTGGGTTTGCTCCCTGTATTGGTACATAATGAAGAATCTGAGCATTTAGCCAGTGAGTCTGGACAGACCGTCTTTAAGGGTGCAGATATCATAGAAATGGCACGCTTAGGTATTACTGAGCAAACGCTGAGCCATTGGTCCAAACTACATCGACATCTTATTGATCATTTGCTTGATTATCAGCCGCTACAAAGCCGTCTGTTATGGCAGCAGCAGCAGCGTTATCAATAACTGCATTCTCAAATATCATCGTAGTATCAACTATATAAGTTAGGCTTAATTGTCCAAAGGATTTTTATGAGTATCTCTGTATCTACCTCATCTGAAAACAATTCAAAAAAACCTTTGTTAGGCGTGAATATTGATCACGTGGCAACATTGCGTCAAGCGCGCGGTGTGAGTTATCCAAGTCCTTTGGCTGCTGCATTATTGTGCGAAAAGGCAGGGGCAGACGGTATCACTATACATTTACGCGAAGATCGTCGTCATATACAAGATGCAGATGTTTATGAAATGGCAGGTCAGTTGTCGACGAGAATGAATCTAGAGATGGCCGCAACTGATGAGATGCTTGCAATAGCCTGCGAAGTTAAACCTTTTTGGGTATGTCTAGTACCTGAAAAGCGTGCAGAGTTAACGACAGAAGGTGGTCTTGATGTTGCAGGGCAAGTCACGTCTCTAAAAGAGTATGTTCATAAACTACAAGCCTCTAATATTAAAGTTTCTTTGTTTATTGATCCTGATGACAAGCAGATTGCAGCCGCGATAGAGTGTGGTGCAGACGCGGTAGAGTTGCATACGGGTGCTTATGCCGAAGCAGGATTAGCAAATGATACTGACGTACAGTTGGCTGAACTTAAAAGAATCGAACATGCAGTAGCTACAGCACAGAGCCTAGACGATAAATTGCTTATTAACGCGGGTCATGGTCTAACGTGTGACAATGTGAATGCCATTGCAAAGATTGATGGTATATATGAATTAAATATCGGTCATGCACTTATTGCAGATGCCGTATTTGTAGGACTAGAAAGCGCTGTAACAATGATGAAAGAGGCCATGTATAAATAGGTTTACATATATGGTATTTATTAACCGCTACATTTCGTAGGGTGGTCTGCATTAAGTTTGTGTTTGACGATGCCAGATTGGTTAAAAGAGATTTGGTACATTGACTTGTTATAAGAAGAGGTAGGGCAGTATTTTATATGGCCGAAGTGTCCTCGCGGTCTGCCACTATCACCCCAAAATTTAGTATAGTGACGCCTACCGCCAACTCGTAACTTCACTGTACTATATCTTAGGTTTAAGGATTGCTGTGTTAATAAGGTATCTACTTGAGAATCAAAATGCTTATTGTTATTTTTATCTACGAATAGCAGAAGCGTTTTATCGCTGTTCCTATGACATTGCTGTGCATCATTCGATAAACAAACCAAGACATCCTGTCGACTTATATAACTTTCGGCCTTTGCTAAGGATAAAGTGTTCTCTAACTGATGCTTGACCCGTTGGGCTTCCATTCGTGCTAAGTGCGTTAAGATACTTGGCGCTGCAATAGCTGCGATAATTCCTAATACCATTGTCGTCACAGTTAGCTCAACGAGAGTAAAGCCGTTTGATTGCTTAGCACTGAGAATATTATTGTTCTGAAGGGATAGTTTCCTATAACTGACTAACTTCAGTAGTTTATTGAATAACCTAGATACAATAGCTACAAGCTTATCAATTCCATACCTGCCTTTTCTGCAAATAGGCAAACAAAAGGTAAAAATGACTATTCTCTTATAATGGGCCAGTACCTTACTAAATAAGTTCATAATGCGCTACATCCTATAGCTATTTGTCATTCAAGTAGAAAACAACGTCTCACACATCCTTGTATTGACTATCTTTTAAGCAGACCAATTGTCCAAATTCTTTAAACTTTCTCTTATTCTACTGTATATAAAACACATACAACACCTAATTACTTGATTTCCAGAAGAATATTGGTTTTTTACAATATATATGTAATATATAGCGACTGTCAAAAAATGTTTCAATTAGTGAAAGAACGACATTAGCAATAGAGAAAAAATTCTAATTGTAATAAAATGCTTCAAGAAAATAGCTATCAATAGACTATTCATCTATCGCAAACTTATGTGTAAAAGATAAGAAGCGTAAGGTGTGTTAGTTCTGGGTAACTTAGACTATTTATTGTGTTTTAGTTACAACATTATCGTGTAATAATGTGTAGCTCGTTAACGAAAAAAGTTGTAAACTGAATTAATAATCGCTAAGCTACTCCTTAATTGGTTTTGCTTTGTAACTTAAAATGCGTAAGAGATGTCTATCTTAGTACGTCTTGAGAATCGGTTTTGCTTAATGCATCACTAAAATTATCCTTTGGAGGAAGTCCATGAAATTGAATAAAATAGCTCTAGCCCTTGTTGCTGTAGCGGCTGCACCGATGGCAGCTAATGCTGGCGTTACTATCAGCCCATTGTTACTTGGTTATCACATGACTGAAGAATTCAGTGATACCTCTGACAAACAGCGTGAAGTTCTTACTACTGGTAAGAACCTGCAAAACAATACAGATCGTGCCGGTAACGACAACGGTGGCGTAGCCAAAGAAAGTAGTTTATACACTGGTGCAGCACTAGGTATCGAACTTACTCCTTCTACTCAGTTCCAAGTAGAATATGGCGTATCTGATGCAAACGGTGAAGCTTCTGAAGATTCAGCGAAGTCTGGCGCTAACCGTTTTGATATCGAACAAGAAATGATTTCTGGTAACTTCTTGATCGGTACTGAAGAATTCACTGGTTATACTGATAGCGCACTTAAGCCATACGTACTAATAGGTGCTGGTCAGTCTAAAATCAAAGTAGAGAACCAAGAACAGTATACTAATTCTAACGGTGAAGTAGTTGCTGCTGGTACTGAAGTATCAAACTCTAAAGACACTATCGGTAACCTAGGTCTAGGTGCTATGTATCGCATCAATGACGCGCTAAGCCTACGTGGTGAAGCTCGTGCGATTCATAACTTTGACAACAACTGGTGGGAAGGCATGGCTTTGGCCGGTCTAGAAGTAGTACTAGGTGGCCATTTAGCACCTACAGTAGCAGTACCACCTATGCAAGAGCCAGTAGTTGACAACACTCCAGTAGTTGTTGTTGAAGCTGATCTTGACTCTGACGGTGATGGCGTACCTGATAGCATCGATGCATGCCCAGGCACTCCAATGAACGTTGTAGTTGATGAGCGCGGTTGCCCAGTACCAGTAGACATTACTGACGAACTGAAAATGGAACTACGTGTATTCTTTGATAACGACAAGTCAGCTATCAAAAACCAGTACAAGCCAGAAATCGCTAAAGTAGCAGAGAAGATGCGTGAGTATCCTAACTCTACCGCTCGTGTAGAAGGTCATGCTTCTAAGACTGGTCCTTCAGCACGTTATAACCAACGTCTATCTGAAGCTCGTGCCGTTGCTGTTAAATCTATGCTAACTAACGAATTCGGTATCGCTCCAAACCGTCTATCAACTGTAGGCTATGGTTACAACAACCCAATCGCTTCAAACGACACTGAAGAAGGTCGTGCTATGAACCGTCGTGTTTATGCCATCATCACTGGTGACAAAACAATGACTGTTGAACAAACTAAAGATATGGTTGTTCAATAAGTATTAGCAAAATAACCGTATAGTTAAATATACAGTTACAAAAAAAGCCACCCAATGGGTGGCTTTTTTTTATTTATGTATTGAGAAAAGTGAGTTATTACATAAATTTATGAATCAATAATGTTATACTACCCACCCAAACATTCTGTAAATTAACAGTATGTACATTAGCATAGCAATCTGTATGATGAATTCGTCAGTATAGATATTTGATTGTATTGAACTTTTTTATTTGATAGCATTCTTTTCTGCGTCATCTTAGATTCAATATCTATCTGATTGATGATGAAAGTTTATTCAGCAGCGCTTACTGCTACTGCATTTTTTTAAGACGAAACGAGCATTTTATATGGCGAACGATATCAAACACCTGCGTAACATTGCAATTATTGCCCACGTTGACCACGGTAAGACAACTTTGGTTGATAAGTTATTACATCAGTCTGGTACTTTTGGCGACCGTGCAAACATTGCTGAGCGTGCAATGGACTCAGGTGATATTGAGCAAGAACGTGGTATTACCATTTTGGCTAAAAACACAGCTATCCGCTGGACAGATAAAACTTCAGAAACTGAATACCGTATCAACATTGTTGACACCCCAGGTCACGCCGATTTCGGTGGTGAAGTTGAGCGTGTAATGTCTATGGTTGATTGCGTACTTTTGGTTGTTGACGCTGTTGATGGCCCAATGCCTCAGACTCGTTTTGTGACGCAAAAAGCATTCGAACAAGGTCTAAAGCCGATCGTTGTTATTAACAAAATCGATCGTCCTGGCTCACGTCCTGACTGGGTAATGGATCAAATCTTTGATTTGTTTGACAACCTAGGTGCAAACGATGAGCAGCTTGATTTCCCAGTTGTTTATGCTTCGGCATTGAATGGTATCGCAGGTCTAGAAGCAGATGATTTAGCTGATGACATGACGCCATTGTTCAAAACTATCGTTGACGTTGTTCAGCCTCCACAGGTTGATGCTGACGCTCCATTCCGTATGCAAATTTCAAGCCTTGACTACAACAGCTTTGTTGGTGTTATCGGTATTGGCCGTATTCAGCGTGGTAAAGTTAAACTTAACACGCCAGTGACTGTCATTGATAAGCATGGCAAAACGCGTAACGGCCGTATCCTAAAAATCATGGGTTACCATGGTCTTGATCGTATTGACGTTGAAGATGCACAAGCAGGTGATATCGTTTGTATCACAGGTATCGATGCGCTAAACATCTCTGATACTATTTGTGATCCTAACAACGTTGAAGCACTACCAGCACTAACGGTAGATCAACCTACAGTATCTATGAACTTCCAAGTAAACAATTCACCATTTGCTGGTCGTGAAGGTAAGTTTGTGACTTCACGTAACATTCGTGAGCGTCTTGAGCGTGAGTTGATTCATAACGTAGCATTGCGTGTAGAAGACACTGAGTCTCCGGATAAATTCAAAGTATCAGGCCGTGGTGAGCTTCATTTATCAGTACTTATCGAAAACATGCGCCGTGAAGGTTTTGAGCTAGGTGTTTCTGGTCCAGAAGTTATCGTTAAAGAAGTTGATGGTAAGCTACAAGAGCCGTATGAAAACGTTGTCTTCGATATCGAAGAAGAGCATCAAGGTTCTATCATGGAGCAAGTTGGTCTACGCAAAGGCGAGATGACTAACATGGAGCTGGACGGTAAAGGCCGTATGCGTATCGAGGCGACCATACCAGCGCGTGGCTTGATCGGTTTCCGTTCTGAGTTCCTAACCCTGACTTCAGGTAGTGGTATCATGACGTCGAGCTTCTCACATTACGGTCCACAGAAGATCGGTGATGTTGGTGGTCGTTCTAACGGCGTATTGGTTTCTATGGCAAATGGTACTTGCCTAGGTTTTGCTCTGTTTAACCTACAGAAACGTGGTAAATTGTTTGCTGAGCCACAGCTTGAAGTTTATGAAGGTATGATTGTTGGTCTTAACTCTCGTAACGATGATATGACTGTTAACCCGACGACTGCTAAACAGTTAACTAACGTACGTGCTAGTGGTACTGACGAAGCATTGACATTGACGCCAGCAGTGAAATTCACTCTTGAGCAAGCGCTTGAATTTATTCAAGATGATGAGCTAGTCGAAGTAACGCCAAAAGCGGTACGTATTCGTAAGCGCTACTTGACTGAAAGTGAGCGTAAGCGTCATGGCCGTGGTAAGAAAGGTGCTTAATATAAATAAGTGAGTTACTGAGTAATTCATTATATTAATGTTTGACGCAAACACTTAGTGTCAGTAGTTTTGCTGGCACTAAGTGATTCAAAAATGAGCAGTATAAGGTGAGCTATTAGTGGTTCACTTTATACTGCTTTTTTTGTGTTGTAATCTTGGAAAAATAGGGACAGAATGAATAGTGGCATTAATGTATTCAATTATTAACATGAAAGCTAAATGTGACACTAATTATATAAATATCTATTGGTTTATAGATAAATTTTGAGGAAAAAACAATGAGTATGGTTTCAGAGTTTAAAGAGTTTGCTGTTAAGGGTAATGTGATGGATTTGGCAGTCGGTGTCATCATTGGCGGGGCTTTTGCTACCATCACAAAATCTCTGGTAGATGATATTATTATGCCGATTGTCGCTTTTATCTTTGGCGGCGAGATTAATTTTGAGAATATGTTCTTAGTTTTAGGCGATGCACCTGATGGTATTGCGATGACCTATGACGCGCTTAAAGAAGCAGGTGTTCCTGTATTGGCTTACGGTAGTTTTATTACCGTACTTATTAACTTCCTAATCTTAGCTTTCATCATCTTTATGATGGTTAGAGGTGTCAATAAAATGCGCCGTGCTGAAGAAGTAGAGGAAGTTATAGAAGAAGCAATAGAAGAGCCATCAGAAGAAGTGAAGTTGCTGCGTGAAATCAGTGCCAAATTAAGTAATACCAGTATTACGAAATAAATTATCAAATCGTTGACAATAAAAAAGGCTAACTCTCGTTAGCCTTTTTGCTATGAAATAGTCACAGTCATTCTTGTAAACTATTTGATGTGCCTACTAAAAGCAAATGGTTACGGAGTGACCACTACATAGTCATTGGTATTGATCAAAATTTCTGATGGTTGATCGACAACGATACGTACTACGTTATTATCAACGACTTGAGATTTGTAATAGTTGTCTTCTGCAACTGTACAGCCTAAACAACGTCCCATAGCATCCCAAGGTTCAACAAATAGCTTCTGCTGTGCTTGGTCTGCATTACCACCAATAAGTGAGAAAGGTAGGCTTACGATATAAGCTGCCGTACCAGCTACCGCATTCACGAGTTGCAGTGGTTTACCAACAATCGTATCAACTACCATCGTCTCGTATGAAGGCCCAAAATCAGTTTCATCAATTTCTATAGCTGCAAAAGTAGGCTTGATAGTTGCAGCTACCAATCCTAGAGTTGCCAATACAGTAAAAATTCTCTGCTTAACTGTGCGTTGAGTTTTTGCTTTAACAGTCATAACGATATCCTGAAACTCATAGTAGTATGATTAATGGCTGCTGCTATCTTCACACAGGAATCTTGCGGCAACAATAGTTAATCTAAATATTACAGAAAAATAAATGATACGCACTATTTATGTAAGCGCTAGCACTATTAAAGCAAGATGTGCGCTAATAAGCAACAAAAATGAGAACAATCTAGTTATAGCTTTGGCAATATTTAATTCTTTTAGAGTAAATACTCTGTTCAAATATTGTCTTCATTTAATCTAAACGCAGCACAAGTAAGCGGATATCAGTTATTAGCTATTTTAACGGCTGACAATTTGGACAATAAACACTGGCTCTACCAGTAAGCTTGATGTTTTCTAGTGTCATACTGCAATGTAGACAGCTTTCTCCTTGTCTGCCATACACATTTAGAGTTTGTTGAAAGTAACCAGTCTGACCGCTTGCTACTGTGAAATCTCGTAGTGTCGAACCGCCCAGTTTTATCGCTTTCTTTAAAATTTCTTTAATATGATTCACTAAAATGACAATCTGTTCGTGCGAAATTTGATTGGCTGGTGTAGCAGGGTGGATGCCGGACAAGTACAGACTTTCAGTCGCATAGATATTGCCAACACCGACCACGACTTCTTGTTCCATGATGACAGATTTAATCGCTCGGGAGATGGGTTTTAGTCGCTTATTCGTTTTAGTACTATCTGACAATGCCCCATTGCCATCTTGGCTAGATAAATCTATACGTTGGATTAAACTGTACAAATAGTCTGCGGTAAAATCTTTTGAAAGCGGCTCAGGACCTAGATGGTCTAGTAGTTTATTGCCGTAATCTTTATGCCATAGTACTGAACCAAAGCGTCTTGGATCATAATAGTGTAGCTGAGACTTTTTATTAGCAGTATCATTAAAAACGACGACCAGATGGTCATGTTTACGCTTATCAGTACCATAGCTGTGCTGTTGTAAGCTACCTGACATTCCTAAGTGAATAAGAAGCTGACGTGGTTCAACTTTGCTGGCTGACATGGGAGCGTTATTCTGTGCAGCTACTGGCAGAAAATTAAGAATCAGATACTTTGCTCGGCGCTCAACACTCTCTAATGTATAATTAACCAGCTCGTCCAAGTTGTCTGGCATCATCCATCGCAGCTTTGGTTGAAATACTTTAACATCAACGACCTGTTGCCCCATCAATGGAGCAAGACTGGCTTTAGTGGTTTCTACTTCAGGTAATTCAGGCATAGTATTTTTTGACAACTCTATTGTGGAATAAACAACGACTGGCTTAAGGTTTTATTTACACGACTGCACGGCGTGCGTGCAAAATACCATGTTGCTGCTCTAATTTTGCGAGCAACTTAGATAGATGTGCTAAGCCTGAGACTTCAATATGGAACTTTAAAAAAGCAATATTGTCGTCATTACTTAACGTTTGAACTTGGCGAATATTGACGTTTTCTTTATCAATTATCTGTGTCAAATCACGTAGCAAACCGCGTCTGTCATATGCTTCGACATGAATATCAACAGGCTGATAACGACCAATCTGTACTTGCCAAGCGGCTTCTATCTTGCGCTCAGGATCACGCTCGACCAGACGTAAGTACTCTGGGCAGCCTCGATTATGCACGCTAACGCCACGCGATAAAGTGATGTAGCCAGCTATCGGTTCGCCATGCACAGGATGACAACAACCTGCCAAATTGATTTCGATATTATCCAAACCATCGATATGGATTTTATACGCATCGAGCTTACCTGTATCTCTGTTATCTACATGAGGTACAAAGCTCTCTGGTGGTATCTCAGGTTCAAGGTGTAGCTGACGAGAGATATGACTGGTTAACTGATTAAGGCCAATATCACCTGTCACCAGCCCTACAATAATATCGTCGGTCGTATTGACATGAAAATGCTGAATATAGTCGTTCAGATCAATACTATTAGGATGAACAGATAGGCGCTCAAGCTCTTTGCTAAGCATTTGGCGACCTATTTCAATATTCTTATCACGGTCTTGCTTGTTAAACCACTGGCGCAGTTTTGAACGGGCCCGATTGGTATGAATATAACCTAGCGATGCTACCAACCAATCGCGATTGGGCTCACGCGATGCCTTGGTGATAATCTCAACTTGCTCGCCTGTTTTCAACTGATAGGTCAGTGGCACATAGCGCTGATTGACGCGGGCTGCCTGCGCGCGGTTGCCAACTTGAGTATGCACATAGTAGGCAAAATCAAGAACGGTCGCGCCTTTTGGTAGTTCGGTAATATCACCATCCCGACTAAAGATATAAATACGTTCTAGCTCATCAAAATCAACGAGTTGCTCTTCTTCATCAAACTCGATATCGCCTATCTCTTCGCCCGCTACCACAGCTGAGCGTGGTTGATTACGTGTCTCATTGTTGATAGATAATAATTGGCGTAGTGAGCTGATTCTTTGATTCAGATAATTGTCTTTCTTATTCTTTAGACCTTCTTTGTAGTTAACGTGCGCACACATGCCAAGCTCGGCCTCAAAGTGCATCTCATGAGTACGAATTTGGACTTCAAGTGATTTATTTTCTGCAATTACAGCCGTATGTAGCGAGCGATAGCCATTGGACTTAGGGTTAGTAATATAGTCATCAAACTGCTCAGGAATATAACGCCATAAGCCATGTACTAGGCCTAAAACGTGATAACAGTCAGAAGGGCTATTGACCAACACACGTAAGGCGCGAATGTCATAAAGCTGATCGAACGATAAGCCTTTGAGCTTCATTTTTCGATAAATAGAGTAGATATGTTTGACGCGCCCAGATACTTCGCCTTCGATACTGGCATCTGCTAATGATTCATTTAGCTTGTCTTGTACGCGCTGAATATAGGACTCACGTTCGCTACGTTTTTCTGACAGCAGCTTAGCAATTTCTTTATAGCGGTCAGGCGCAAGATAACGGAAAGCTAAATCTTCGAGCTCCCATTTTAGCTGTGCAATACCTAAACGATGGGCTAATGGCGCATAAATAGTCATGACTTCACGTGCGACACGCGTTTGACGCTCTGGCCTAGAAAAAGTCAATTCACGCATGGCGAACGTACGTTCAGCCAGTTTTATAAGTACCACGCGCACGTCGTTGGTGACAGAGATGAGCATGCTATAAATATTTGATAGCTGATCACGCTGATTATTGACGAAATGATCTTCTAAGCGCTTGTTACTCTCAATAATCTCCGACAGCTTACCCATTGCAAGGGTGTCTTTAACAAGCGTAAAAATATCTGGACCAAAGTTTTTTTCAACTTCAGCGAGACTAATGATTGATTTGCGCGCACTGCGATACAGCATGGCCGCGACCAATGCGTCTTCATCTTGATAAAGATAGGTCAAGATATCAGTCATACCAATACCGGTCACATAAGCACCTGAACGCTCAGATTCACTGGTATTCATATGACTGCGAATAAATTCGCAAGCTGCACTTAGGTTGGGTACTGACTCTTGTCCAATACGCTTGGCCACATTATCTAACCAAGTCGGTACGTCGATATTGGCCTGGTCTAAGCCGACCGCCTCAAGCTCTTTGTTTGATAGCGCATTGGTATCATCCAAATACTCGTCTTCAGTATGAGGGTCATGCAAATGATAAGTGTGTGCAGCTGAGCGATCAAAAGTAGTATGTAGCTTGTGGGTTGCCAACTGGTATTTGATGTCGAGGGGAATTTGGGCATAGCTATTGGCTGACTGGTGAGAGCGTTGGCTCGCCACCAGTTGTGCCGCAAGTGTTGCACTATCGGCCTGAGTGGTCTGTCCATCCACCAGCGGTAATCCTTCACGAATTTTTACCATAGCCGACTCCTCTTAGCTATTTTGAATTGATTATAACCTCATCTACTATGCACACACTCTGAATTAACGATCCATAAAGTGTCAGCTATAAACCAATACAACTGCTAAAAATTTTATTTTTAGCAGCTATAAAATGCGCGTAAAATATATAAAGCTATGAGTGCAAATGCTTGCTATGTAGCGATTGGAAACATCATCAAAAACATAGGAAGATTGTTTACTATTATCTCATTTTAAAGTGACAAATCAAGCGAGCCTCTGTACGGCTGTGGTCAATTACGCTAAATAATGGATATTTATTAGCACAAACTTATCAAAGCTTTGAGTTAACTTAGATAATTGTAATAACGCTTAATTGTCTCTTTAATCAGGTTCAACTATCAGTCATTTTCAGCCATTAATCGTTTTTAAAGATTAATAATGTTAAACCGCTACTTTTTCAAAGCGAGCGATAGATTCAACATGACCCGTATGGCAGAACATATCCATCACGCCAGCATGAGTCAGACGATAGCCTTGTTCTAACAATGCTTTTGTATCACGAGCAAGAGTAGCTGGATTACAAGACACATAAACAATGCGCTCAGCATTAAATTTTGGCAAATATTGCATAATTTCCCAAGCACCAGAGCGCGGCGGATCAATCAATAGTGCGTCAAAGCCTTGGTTGGCCCATGGCTTATCAGTACAGTCTTGAGTCAAATCTTGACTATAAAACTCAGTATTGTTGATACCGTTGCGACGGGCATTGTCAGCAGCACGTTCGGTCATGGCCTCACTGCCTTCGACACCGACTACTGAGCCTGTCTCGCCAACGAGGCGCGCTAATGGTAAGCTAAAATTGCCCAAACCACTGAATAAGTCTAGTACGCGTTCGCCTGCTTTTAAGTCCAATAAGTCACAGGCAAGCTTGGTCATCTGACGGTTCACCGATAGATTTACTTGAGTAAAGTCTGTAGGGATAAATTCAAAAGTCAGATCATACTCTGGCAATTGATAATATAAACGCCCAAATTGCTCGCTCAAATCATCAGCGTCTGTCAACGCAATACGTTGGATGCTATCAACGCCTTTCGACTGCAAATATAGCTGCCAATTACGCGCCGCGAAAAAGACTTTTAGTTTGTCTATATCGGCATCTGACAACGGTTCTAAGTTACGTACGATGAGCGCAACTGGCTGATTGCCATCAGGTAGTTCTGGCAGTTGCTCACCCATTGCAAGCTCAAGCTGAGCAATCTTGTCACGGCTCTCTAAGGTGCTAATAAGCGTTTTTAGGTTTTCAATCTCAAAACCAATACGTGGATCTAGGATATGACACTCATTTAGCTCTGCTAAGAAATTACTTGAACGCTCGCGGAAGCCGACAAGCGCGGTTTCTTTTTTAACGACATAGCGTACGCCCAAACGTGCTTTGGTACGATAACCAAGACGATCACCGACCACAGGAGGGAGCCAATTTTCAGGTTCCGCGTTGGCTTGATGCATTAGCATTTCAGCCAGTACCGACTGCTTAAAGTTTATTTGACCATTTGGTTGCCAATGTTGCAAGTTACAACCGCCGCAGGTACCGAAATGCGGGCAGGGTGGTACAGCACGTTCAGGGTTTGGGTTGGCAGTTATACTAATGGCATCGCCTTCTTCAAAGCTAGCACGGCTGTTGGTTATTTTTACTAAGGCGCTTTCACCGGGTAGAGCAAAGCTAACAAAGATTTTTTTACCATGCTTGTCTTCAGCATGACCTTCAGCAACGTCAAAACCATTACCATACACAGCAACACCGCGACCATCATGTGATAAGCCATCTATATTGAATGGAATTGGCTCTGCGTCTTTTAGGCGACGACGTGTCTTTGATGATGGCTTTGATTTTTTCTTACTCGGCGGAATGACAATCGTTTGGGTGTCGTTTGTTTGAGCGTTACTGCTCTGCTCTGCCATATTAGATGCTGTAAATGTTTTTGAATCGGTGGGTTGCATAAACCTGCCTTAATAATAAATAACTAGAAGAGGGGAATAAAGAACTACTAATAATGCGAATTCTATAATTCAGGTGCAGATGACCAGTCAGCGATAAATTCTTGATGTCGCGGACTACCGTCAGCTTGGGTATACTTTGCCAGATAGTCATAGCTCTGCTGCTGCCAGGCATCAAAATCTTGTGAAGACAACTGTCCTGTTAGACGTAACCAGCGTAAATAAATAAGCCAAGTATTCATGACATCAGACTCACAGTATATAGATAGGGTCTGCCAGTCACCGCTACTAACAAGCGCGCCGACCATGCTACCATCTACGTCAGTTTTACCGGGTAATCCGTACAGACTTGCGACGACATCCATGGCTTCTCGGCGACTAGCACCATACTGGCTAAACCGATCCATCAAGTCCAGATGACGCGTATGAAAGCGATTAACATAGTTATCAAAGCGCATGTTTTTAATACGCTCGCCTTCTTCGAACAGCCATGGTGCTGACAAATCATATTGCATAGCACGATATATCAGTACAGGTATGTCAAAGCCCGAGCCATTCCAACTAATAAGTTGCGGCAATGTCTCAATGTCATTAAATGCTCTAAAGAACTTGGCTAGGATTTCTTTTTCACTAAATTTATCGGCAGTCAAAGAAAATAGCGATAACTTACCATCCTTGATGTACAGAGCTGAGATACAGACAATACGCTGTAGTGGCAGGCGCATAAAGTCGTGCCCTGCCTCTTGTGTACGTATGGCTGTCAGCGCGCTTAAGGCATCTGCATCGTTGAGATCGGCCAATTGCGGATAGATACGGCGTGCTGCATCGACATCGGCGACAGTCTCGATATCAAAAACCAATATAGGGTCGGATGGTAGCGCTTGTGACATAGATAATCCTGACTATTTATGAGCTTATAGTTAATTCATTATAAAAGAATAACAACACTGACCTTGCTTGAAGTATTACGTTTATATCTGCACTTGGCCGCTTTGCACTTCTTTTAAATTAACGATACTAAATGGTATTTCTTATGCATTAATTAACTTCTGCGTCATTGTCCGTATTGCTATCGTCAACGTTATATAAACCCGTTGATAAATAACGATCGCCACGATCGCAGACAATAAAGGCAATAACAGCATTAGGATTTGCTTTTGCCACTTGAGTCGCTGCCCATGCAGCTGCGCCCGAAGATACCCCAGCGAAAATACCTTCAGTTTTAGCCAATTTACGCATATATACTTCGGCAATACGCTGATCGATATCCATCACTTCGTCAATCAAATCTGCATCAAAAATACCTGGCATATAAGCTGCCGGCCAACGGCGAATACCAGCAATCGAAGCTTCTTCGTCAGGCTGTAAGCCGATGATTTTGACGTCTGGATTTTGCTCTTTTAAATAGCGCGACACACCGGTAATCGTACCTGTCGTGCCCATTGAACTTATAAAATGCGTAATTTTACCTTCTGTCTGTGCCCATAGCTCCGGGCCTGTAGCCAGGTAATGTGCTTGGCTATTATCAGGATTATTAAACTGATCCAATACCACCCCTTTGCCATCTGCTTGCATCTGCAATGCCAAATCACGCGCAGCTTCCATACCTTCGTCTACTTCAATCAGCGTTGCGCCATAAGCAATCATGGCATCTTTACGCTCTTGGGTAGAGTTGGTCGGCATCAGCAACGTTATCGGGTAGCCACGCATCGCAGCGACCATGGCCAATGCAATACCAGTATTGCCGCTAGTGGCTTCAATCAACATATCGCCAGGCTTGATATCACCGCGCTGTTCTGCTTGATAAATCATATTAAAAGCAGGACGGTCTTTTACAGAGCCCGCTGGATTATTACCTTCAAGCTTAGCTAGTACTGTGGCACCATTGGCAATTTGCTCTTGCTCAGGCAGACGTTGCAGTTTTACCAGCGGCGTTTGACCAACGCAATCAGCGAGGGTAGTGATTTGAGTGATAAAGTTAGCATTTGACATGGCCGTAGTGGACATAAATTATCCTTTTCTATTTTTTAAATATGTTTTTAATGACTTATTTTTGATGGAAGCGCTGTTTTTATTGTTTGATCATAATTTTAGACAGTCGCTTGGGTTATAGGTTTACAGTGATAAGCGAGCTAAAAACGAAAGGCATTAGAGTGCGCTCTCATATGTTATGACTATGAGCGATATATTGTGGTAAATAAAAAGTGGCTTTATTATATCATTTTGTTTTCAGCTGCGCTTATCGCATCAAGGATTAATAGTCACTGTATCAGGTCAATATCAATGTTACGTTGAAGGTTGCAAAAGTAGGACCATTGCTTAAAGCCATATTCTCTTTAACACAGAGTGGTTGGCACTCTAATTATAACGTTATTCATCACATGGAATGCCTAACCAGAACTTATAGAATCCTGTTAAGATAATCTTGAGCTGTATATCAATTGTCTTATCAGAACCAATTACTTTATTAACAATTAGTGGCTTCATTAAAAATAGCGCCTTACCCAGATGCTCTGAGATGATGCGCTGCAAGTATCACAAATACTGACATTATTACGAAAATTCACGGCAAGAACCTTAGTAGAGAGTAGACCTAGCATGGCATATAAAAAACGTTTCGATACCAGTAGTGCTTATGGTCAGCTGATCATACTGGTGTTTTTGCCTATCTGTGTGTTGGCAGCAGTAGGCGGCATTTTGGTATTTCACGAAACCATGCGTGCAAGCGACTCGGAGCAAGAAGTATTGGCCGAAGCGGTACTTATTCGTTATACACCAGTCATAGCTGAACTGATTCCTGAGCTGCTAGAACAAGAGCGCCAGCAAGTAGGGAGTAGTGCTGAGAGGACCCAGCAAGCGGCAATGACGACGCTAGAGGGTATCCAAGATAAGCTTGGACGTATGCAATCCGAGCAGCATGTACAGCGCATTGCCATTATTAATGAAGGAAATCAAATATTAGCAACAGTCGGCTATGGTCTCAATGAAGAATGGCCGCTAATCAGTGATTCCGCAAGCTTTTTATCACAACGCCCAACGCCTGTAGGCACAGCGTATGGCAGTGTATTGGGAGAGTTTGAAGGGCAGACATTGTGGTTGCTCGTGGATATGGATAATGAGCCGCTTTATATTGCACGCTACCGTATTGCGATGGCGTTAGTGATTACTGGCTTGTTTACTATCTTGATTCTACTACTGAGCTTAAATATCTATTCGAAACGTTGGATTGCCCCCATTTATGAGCTGCGGTTGCAGTTGCAGCGTACCCATGTCGATAATTTATACCAACCTGTACCCGTTGAGTCAGATGGTGAGCTGAATTTATTACAGCAAGATCTAGTCAGAACATTGCGCCGCCTACATAGAAGCTTTCAAGAGCTCAAAGACCATGCAGAGCAAACGGAAGATGATTTACGTTTGGCATTTGATGAGATGGAGATGCAAAACATTTCTATTCGAAATGCGCGCGATGCGGCAATTTCAACCAGTCAAGCCAAGTCTGCATTTTTAGCCAATATCAGTCATGAACTGCGTACACCATTGAATAGTATCGATGGCTTTATTAACTTGCTGGCACGTCACGGTGAGCTTAATCCTGAGCAGGACTTGTATGTACAGACCATACGTAAGTCCTCAGCACACTTGCTCGCTTTGGTAAATGATGTCTTAGATTTTTCTAAAATTGAGGCAGGCAAGCTGGTATTGGATCGTCATGAGTTCGATCTCTATGACACTATTTATGATGTGGTCGATATGCTATCTCCTGTTTCTGCGGAGAAGGGTTTGCGCATGGCAGTGCTGTTTTACAATGATGTGCCGATGCGTATCAATGGCGATGCGTTACGTCTTAAGCAAGTACTGACCAATATCGTTGGTAATGCCATTAAGTTCACGGATAGTGGTGATGTGGTGGTGCGTGTGAGCTTAGATGACCACCGTGATAATTATCTGATGATTAGCGTGCAAGATAGCGGAAAAGGCATTTCTCTGGCAGATCAAAAAATGCTGTTCCAAAGCTTTAGCCAAGGTGACCCATCAATCACACGTCAGTATGGCGGTACAGGGTTGGGTCTGGTTATCTCCAAACAGTTAACACGCTTGATGGGCGGTGATATTGGGTTTTATGATAATGCTCAAGAAAATATTGCCAACCAAGGTGCGACGTTTTGGTTTCGCATGCCGGCCCATGTCGATGTGCTAGAGGCAGCCACTGGTCAAACGATTGAATTACCAGTATTAGCGCCACTGGCAAGCGAGACCGATGAATTTAATGTACTGGTTTGGATCAATCATACTGCTTCAATACAAGTGCTCAAGGCTAGCTTGCAGTATTTGCCAATTAAGCTAACTCAAGCCAACTCATTACCGGGTGTGCTGGAGTCATTAAAAGAGCATGGTAATTATTGGGATTGGGTCATCGTTGATGATGACACGCAAGACGATATGATGGCGCTTCTCAAACAAATTCGTCTGCATTATCAAGGCAAGCTTGCTGTATTTGGCTACCAAGTAGCTGCCGATCAAGCGCTACTCAACCGCTATCATGCCAACATACTGTATGAGCCATTAGACAAAAGACAGCTATATGCGATGCTCGATACGCAAAGCCGTAGTAAACCGCAAAGCCTGCAAGAACCACGCTGGAAAGGTGTCACGGTACTGGCAGTTGATGACCATTTGCCCAATTTACTAGTGCTTGATGCTCTATTAAGCGAGCTGGGTATTCAGGTAGTCACGGCGAGCAGTGGGTTTGATGCTATCGAGATTATCAGTAAACAGCAAACCAAAAACATCAAAACTGCCAAGAGCGATAAGCAAAGCCTATCGAATAAAACGCAACTTTCTAAAGCAGAAACACGTGATGAGATAAATAAGAAAACAAACAGCGCGTTCTATCATGAGGACACGAGCGCTGACGATAAGGCGGCTACTCAAGACAGAGATAATATTGATTTGATATTTATGGATATTCAAATGCCGCGTATGTCAGGTCATGAGGCGGCTAAGCAGATTCGAAATATCGAAAATGTGGACAGCCGCATTCCTATTATCGCTCTGACAGCTCACGGGTTAGCAGATGAACGAGACAAACTTATAGCCAGCGGTATCAATGACTATGTCGGCAAACCGATTAGCCAACCTCAGTTATTGCAAGTGCTACAGAAATGGCTTGGTCGTAAGAGTACCACACCACAATTGACCGCATTGCCCGATACAGATTTGCAAAGCTTTGGCTTACAGCATTCTGATTTGCAGAGTGATAATTTACAAGGTGCTAATGTACAAGGTGCTAATGTACAGAGTATCGACTCATCAGAAGCTGAGCTAACTGCTATTGACTCGTTGCGTGGTTACTCAATCAATGACAATGATTTATCGAACGACTTGCTCTCCAACAATGTAAATGGGCAAGAGACTCAAGCCAGTTCAGATATGTCTTCAGATACATTAACCGCTACTTATCCAATAATAAGAGGAGACGGGGTAGATCGTAATAGTACTTCTGTCAGTAGCGAGCCGAAAATTACCCGTCCACTATCCCTGAAAAAAATCCGTGATGACTATCTACGCGATAGTCAGCCTCGTGAAGGCTATAGACGAGATACTGCGCGTGATATTCAACCGCGCTATGAGAGCTTACGTCTACAAAAACAAGGTCAGTCACCACTACTACAATTAACAACAAAATCTATCGACAACTCTCCAGATAGAAGCTCTCAAGACCAAAGCTCTCATGATAGTGCAACTAACGCTAATTCGACTCTACACGAGCAAATCAACAATGACCTTAGCCAAAATAATATAAGCAAAAGCGATACCTCAAACATTTTAGATTGGCAAGATGCGCTCACTCGTTCAGCGAATAAACCTGAATTGGCGGCCAAGCTTATTATCATGATGATCGATACTATCAATGATGAAAAGCAGGCACTCATTCAGGCATGGGAAGCGCATGACCGCAATATGTTGGCACAAATTGCCCATCGTATATTGGGTGGGAGTCGATATACAGGTGTACCACAATTGCGTCAGGCTAGCCAAGATTTGGAAGATAAGTGCTTGCTGAATGTACAGCATACGACACCTGTGCAATTTGCAATGATTGAGCCATATTATGAGGCATTATTAACGGCGCTAGACAACTTGCAAAAGGTGGATTTATCTTCTTATCCGCAGCTTAATTATCATCGCTTAAGCGAAAATGACATGACGTGGAAAATGATATAAGTTGAAGATGAGGTAATAAGGTCAGAATCATTTAGGTCCAGAGAGCGATAGGTAGCCTCGTTAGATTTGCTTATCGCTATCAGCTAGACAAACTGTGTGTGCTGTATATGAAACTGACTATAGTATCGTGGCAGTCAGTTATTACTACGGTACAACAAAGACAAGCCTGCTAATATTGTGAATATCAGCACCATATTTATTTTATTCATTAATAAGGATTGTTATGAACGCGATTGCAAGTTACCAGTATGAGACCTTACAAGTTAGTATTACAGACAACATACTGACGGTTACCTTAAATCGTCCACATAAAAAAAATGCCATGAGTTTTCAGGTAATCAATGAGCTGATTAAGCTGGCAGGTCGTATTAGCAAAGACAGAACCATACGCGCGGTCATTCTAAATGGGGCAGAGGGGACGTTTTGTGCAGGGATCGACTTAGGGGACTTAAATCATCCAAAGAATACAGCATTTGCGCTTTGGGAGTTGATTAAGCCATGGCAAAGTGCGTTCCAACGGGTGTGCTTGGTATGGCGTGATCTACCAGTACCTGTCATAGCAGTATTGGAAGGGTATTGTATCGGCGCTGGGTTGCAGTTGGCGTTGGCTTGTGACATACGTATCAGCCATCCTGACTGTCAACTATCTATTATGGAAGCTAAATGGGGGTTAGTGCCAGATATGGGACTGACCCAATCGGCATTTGGAGTTCTAAGAGAAGACACTTTAAAAGAGCTCGCCATGAGCGCTCGTATCATCGATGCTAATGAAGGCAAAGAATTAGGCTTGATTAGCCATTGTAGTGAAGCACCTCTTGAACAGGCACAAAAGCTTGCTGCCGAGTTTGCAGAGCGCTCTCCTGATGCGGTTCTAGCAAGCAAACGCGTGATAAATGCGATGTACGATCAACCTGCTAAGACTTTATATAAAGAAAAAGCATGGCAGCTTAAAATGATGCTTGGTCGCAATCGTAAGCTTGCTCTTAGAAAAGCAAAGCAGGCCAGCACCTTATTTGGCAAACGTCAATTCCGCTAAATTTTTGCTATCAGTAAATTTTCTAGTGTTATTTTCGTTTGATTCATTCTAATAAAAGAAATTGCTACCTAAGAAAACCAGACATATTTTGATAAATTATTTTGACGATTTTTAATTGTTAACGGTTGTTTCGCCATTATCTTATAGCCATTGAAATGCAAGCAGATAGCACGATATAGCATTGTCTGCTTGCACCGATGTGGGTAAAGATGCACTATTGTTGTTAAAGGTATCTATTTTGATTACTGGATAAGCCAGTAAAACGAGAAGAGCCTAATTAATAACTTGTACAAGCAATTAAACGTCGAAAAATAAAATATCAAAAATAATAGCCACTATATAAAACGGTCTAAATATGTCTGCTTCAAAACCCTCCCTTCCAAACAAACCTATCGCTTCTGAACGAGTGCGCTCTGCTGATTTGCCTGTTGCATGGATTATGATGCTTGGGCTGATGGTTGCGGTGGGCCCATTATCCATTGATATGTATCTGCCAGCGCTACCATCGATGGCCGATGATTTCGGTGTTTCAACGGCCTTTATGGCCAACTCTGTCCCTGCATACTTTTTAGGTTTGGTATTTGGGCAACTATTTTACGGACCCTTCAGTGATCGTGTTGGCCGTGTCAAACCCTTATATATAGGTATGACGTTATACGTTATCGCTTCTATCCTTTGTGCGACCACTGACAATGAGTACGTGCTTTTTGCAGGCCGTACTTTACAAGCATTGGGCGCATGTGTCGGTGCAGTAGTTACTCGCGCTGCGATTCGAGATCGTCTCACTGCCAAACAAACGGCAAAAGCTTTTTCCATCATGATTTTAGTGATGGGCTTAGCACCCATATTGGCACCATCGCTTGGCGCGCTATTCTTACAGTTTTTTGATTGGCACTCTATCTTTTGGTTCTTAGCTGCATTTGGCGCTCTAAACTTGCTACTTACTAAGTTTTTCTTTTTTGAAACTTTGACAGAAGAAAATCGCAACGTACGCCCTGCAAGAGAAGTGCTCAGTCAATATTGGGATTTATTAAAAGACCCGACTTTTAACTATCCAGCAATTGGTGGCGGGTTGTTAATGGGAGCGATGTTTGTCTATATCAGCTCCGCTTCAGAGCTAATCATGGATACTTATGGCGTCTCAGCGACACATTTCGCTTGGTTGTTCGGAATGAATGCGGCGGGTTTTGTCGGTTTGACTCAGTTGAACCAATGGCTTACCAACCGCTTTCGAATACTAAGTATTTTGCGATTTGGGGCAATGATGCAGGTTATCTCCGCGGGCGTGCTATTTGTGACTGGCTTACTTTTAGGGACGGATGCTTGGTTGCCACTGGTGCTGGCTTGTATTTTCTTTTGTATCGCAGGACTGGGTCTGACTCAGCCTAATGCTTCTGCAATTGCGCTCGCTTTTCAGAAACGCCGTGCTGGTATGGCAAGTGCACTACAAGGTTCGCTAATGTTTTCAGTCGGTATCTTTGGCGGGTTATTATTGAACCTGTTTCCAGTCAATCCAGTCCTCAAGGTCGGTATTGCTCTGTTCTCACTAATGAGTTTCGGTTCTTTCCTGATTTGGAAGATTGATCGTAATCTAAATTTGGACGATGCAGAGTAAAAGCATCTCTATTTTAAGTTAACTGTATTTTGAGAAGCACTCATACGTTCACAGCGTATAAGTGCTTTTTTTGTGTTGAATAATTATTCAGTTAAGGATCAAGTCTTATAGAGACTTTAAGTAGCAACGGTTATCAGACTTTAGTAAACATAAGTTGTTCCGAATTATATGCTGTATTTTTTATATATAACTAACTCTAAATAATGACCAAACATAATTATTGCAATCATGAAATTAGGCAAGTACTATCTAGCGTAACTTTCTGTAAGTTAATATGTATAGACATTGCTTAACCTTGCTAGAATGTCAATTAATTAAAATGTAAAACAACGTTAGGTTTCAAGGATAGATTATGAAGCAGTTATATCGAGCGTTACCGATTTTATTGAGTGTGGGCCTATTTGGCTGTGGTAATTCTGCTACTCAAGAAAATGCAAGCGCCCCAGTAAAGGAAAATACAGATAGCTTTGTGAGTAAGCTACCTGATACAGCGCCAACATTGAAAGTTGCCATGACTGGTGATTTGCCGCCTTTTTCGTTCCAAGATGACTATGGCAATATGCAGGGCACTGATGTTGATTCAATTCGTGCTATTGGTGAAGAGCAGGGGTTCAAAGTCGAGTTTTATAAGGAAACTTGGCAAGACATGTTCGATAGCGTCGAAACAGGAAAGCGTGATCTAGCGATTTCTGGTATTTCTTACAAAGACGATCGGGCAGTGAGATATGGTCTATCAACACCATACTTTTTCAACCCAGCTACTATCATGTATTTGGAAGGTAAGTTCGATATAAAAGGCTTAAACGATATAAAAGGTCTAAAAGCAGGTACGTTAGAAGGCTCTAAAGAAGAAGACACACTAAAAGAGATGGGTAGTTCAGTGGAGCTAATTTCGAGATCTACAGCATTTTTGGCGTATCAGGATTTGGTTCAAGGTAATACGGATGTCTTCTTGTACGATATGCCAGTCTTGCAATATATCGTCAAAGGCTATCCTGAGCATAAAGTGAAAATTGTACCCTATGAAGCTGCAGATGCACCTTCAGCCCAACAAGTGGTGCTCATGGCAAAAGAAAATACTCAGCTTATCAAAACGGTTAATGAAGGTATTGCCAAACTAAAAGAAAAAGGGACATTTAAAGAAATTGAGGCGCGCTGGTTGGGTGAAGCTGACCCTGCTGAAAAGAGCGACTCTGACACCAATACTAAGCAATTGAACTAAGGAATTCTGAAGATGGCAACCGTACCTAATGTCGACAATAAGCGCTATCAAGGTCTGATTATTTCAATTGCACTATTTTTATCTCTAATCGGTGCTTTGCTAGCGTTCACGTTTTATACCTCAAACTTATTAGAACGAAACACGGCTTTAATTGACCAAACTAACCAAGTGGCAAACAGTGCACAGGCAGTAATTAAAGATCTTTTCGATTTAGACAGTAGTTATGGTGAGGATACTAACTCTCCACACATACAACGAGTGCTAAGCCGTTTAGAACAAAATACTGCGCTAATCACTAGCTCGATTGCTGCTATTGAGCAAGGCAGTACAATCACAGATGCAGAAGGTAATAGCTATGACTTGCCAAAAATTGATAGTCAAGCACAAACCAATATTGCTGCGGCCAATGAGCAATGGAAAGCGCTAGAGCCTAAGATTCAAACATATCTAAAAGATGCTGATAATATCATGGTAACGTCTGCTGATGAATTGACGCAGGCCGTTGAACAGGCGAAAACATCAAGTTTGTTTATTAACGATTCTTTGGATAATTTGACAAAAGACGTGTTCGATAGTGCACAACGTCAAGCAACTACCATTCGTCTTATTCAGGTGCTTGGTGTTGCCGCTATCTTTACCTACTTCCTAATCTTCGTATTCTTCTTTGTACGTCGTCTACGTGAGACGGATGCTGAAGCACTTGCCGCTCGCCAAGAAACGCAAGAGATTATGGAAACGGTAAATACAGGTCTTTTCCTACTGGATAAAGACTTGAATATTGGTCAACAGCATTCTCGAGCGCTGAACAATATCATCGGTTCTGATAGCTTGGCAGGGGAAAACTTTACCAATGTTTTGCGTGGCCGTATCTCTGATAAAGACCTCAAGACCACCCAGCAATTCATTGAACAGCTCTATAACCCTCGCGTTAAAGAAAAGCTGGTAGATTCACTTAACCCGTTAAACAAGGTCATGCTGCATAACTTATCTGACGACAAGAGTCTTGATAATCGCTTCTTGGATTTTAAATTCTCACGTGTTTATGACAATAAAGACATTGCCCGTATCTTGGTCAACGTGAACGATGTATCAGATGCAGTCTACTTAGAACAGCGCCTAGAAAAAGAGCGTTCGCAAAACGATATGCAGATTGAGATGTTAACGACTATCTTGAATGTGAATCCAAAGATTATTAATGAGTTTATTGGTAATACCCAAGCACATATCGAGAAGATGAATAATATCTTAAAAAATCCTGGTAGCTCACAATATGAGCTTGAAGGTAAATTAAAAGCTATTTATCGTGAAATGCATAGCTTAAAAGGTGAAGCATCAGCACTAAAACTACACAGCTTTACGAAGATTGCTTCTGATGCTGAAGACAAGTTGCATGCATTGCAAAACCAAGGTCAGTTGTCTGGTAATGACTTCTTACCATTGGCGGTACATTTGGATGATTTGCTTAGCTTATCGAATACAATTGCGACATTGGGTGAGCGTATCAACCGCTCAGCACCGACAGCAGCTAAGTCGTCAACCGTACAAGCACCAGTCGCTACTCAAAGTCCAGTAGCAGACCATGCAGCTAGCAATGCTGACTTCGATGGTGGGCTAGATATCGACTTAGACAATGAAGCAGATGACGATTTATTGTCTTTTTACAATGAGTTTACAAAAGAGATTGCTGCCAGACAAGGCAAGCGAGTACAGCTAAAAAGTACGACGCTGACCCAAACCAGCATTCCGGCGCATCTTGCAAAGCCAATCAAAGAAATCAGTATTCAGTTGCTGCGTAATGCGGTAGTCCATGGTATCGAGTCGCCAAGTGTGCGTCATGCTACTGGCAAAACTGACATTGGGACCATTGATTTGGAAGTACAGGACAACGGTTCAAACTTTATGTTGGTTGTGCAAGACGACGGACAAGGCATCAACTACGACAGCATCCGTAATAAGCTGATTGAAGAAGGTCGTTTCGGTACGGAAGAGGCAAATCAGCTTAGCAAAGGTGACTTGCTCAAACAGCTGTTCTCTTCTGGATTCTCTACCAAAGAGCACGCAGATGAAGATGGTGGTCGCGGTGTTGGACTTGATATCATTAAAGCAAAAGTAAAAGAGTATGATGGCAAACTTAACGTAAATAGCGAGCTGGGTCAGATGACGCGGTTTGTCATTACTTTACCTAAAGCTTAATCAAAATAGTAATTATATTGTCAGGGACGACAAGCATTTCATTAAAGGTAGTAGATAAGTTATGCATAAGTTAATGATTGTTGATGATTCAAATATTATTAGAAACCGTATTCAGCGCGCATACGATTCAGGAAAGTTCATGTTGGTTGCGACAGCGACCAGCGGTGTTCAAGCCATCGAAAAGTTCAATGTCCATCGTCCTGATGTGATCACTATGGACCTAACCATGCCACAAATGGATGGGCTAGAGTGTATTGAAAAAATCATCGCGATTTATCCTGAAGTACGCATTTTAGTGGTATCAGCGTTATCGGATAAAGCCACCGGCATTGAAGCACTGTCGTTAGGTGCTAGCGGATTTTTGTGCAAGCCTTTTTCGGAAGAGAAGCTTGTAGAGTCTTTGTATGAGCTGATACAAGACTAATACCATTCATCGACCAAAGCAGATGTCATTATGAAAGAGCAAAAGCTACAGATTTTTTTAAGTATTATTAGTAATTATTTTGACCAGTTTGGTGGAGAAGAGCTTATTGCTGATACTCCTTACTTACTAGAAAACAAACAGCCAAAAGTCCACGATTATACGGGCGTGATTGGTATATCTGGTGGCCAAAAAGGCGTGGTGTATTTTTCGGCGACGCGTGACTTGCTGTCTTCAATATTAGACAGCATGGGCGAAACCGATAAAAGTGAAGAGAACTATGTAGATCTGGCTGGGGAAGTGGCCAATACCATCGCAGGCAATGCACGCAAAGAGTTTGGCTCAGAGTTTCATATCTCTGTACCATTTGTGTTCAAAGGTGCGCCGCAAAGTATTGTATTGCCGAACGATGAGCGTTCTTTTATCATCCCCATCACTTGGCATTCTCAAGTAGGCGAGATTGTGGTTTGCTTGCAAGACTAATGCTGCTACGTAATACAGATGGATATTAATATATTATGGTTAAAGTAGAAAAATTGGGTGTGTTTCTAAGCTCGATCAATGCGTTTTTTGCGCAAATCGATGGCTCGGAAGTGTCAATTGATACCCCTTACTTGAACAACAACAAAAGCGCGATTGGCTTTGATTATAGCGGTGTCATTAAGATATCAGGGCCTTTGGAAGGCTGCGTCTATGTCAGTGCACCAAGCGTGATGTTGCGAGAAGTCATCAAAGTGATGGGCGAGCCTGACTCTTCAATCACGATGATGAAAGATTTGTTGGGTGAAATGGCCAATACAATCTCAGGTAACGCTCGTACAGAGTTTGGTTCAGAGTTTATTATCTCTCCGCCGCACATTGTAGAGAGTGCGCCAAGCGTGTCTTATTTACCTAAAGACCGTCAAAGCTACATCACACCATTTACGTGGCGTGGTTACAAGGCGGTCATTGGTATTTGCATTGCATAAGTTATAGTCAATCACTCTGTAAACGAGTGATAACTATAAAAGAGTGACGGCGGTAACCCTGCTTGAAAAATAGCTGTTAAAAAGACAATCATGAAAAAAGCGATGCAAATGTGTCGCTTTTTTTGTTTTATTATCGCCATAGTTTGTTTTTATCTTATTGATACGCTACGAATAAACTGCTGGAGATTCTAAGACGTTATGTGATAAAATACAGCGCAGCTATTTTTTATAATTCACTTTATAGTTTAGATTTGGGCATTTGCTTCAATCTAGCGATAGCTTCTTTTTTAAACCAACCAATGACACACACATCATGGCAAAAAATTGCTGGGTGTTTGGCGACTTGATTAATTTGTGATCTGTTAGTGCATTACTAATGAAAACTAACTGGTAGCAGATGCGTGTCGCTAAATAGGCTGTTTTTGTGATGTGGAGGCATAACCCAACCAATAGGATATATTCTCATGGCTACAAAGAATCCAACCAAAATCGAAATGCGCGACTTACTACAAGCAGGCGCTCACTTTGGTCACCAAACACGTTTTTGGAACCCAAAAATGGGTCCATACATCTTTGGCGCACGTAACAAAATCCATATCATCAACTTAGAGCACACCGTAAAAGCGTTCAACGAAGCGTTGACTTACGTAAACGGCCTAGCTGCTAAGAAAAACAAAGTATTATTTGTTGGTACTAAACGCGCTGCAAGCGGTATCGTACGTGAGCAAGCAGCTCGCGCTGGCATGCCATACGTTGACCATCGCTGGTTAGGTGGTATGTTGACTAACTGGAAAACTCTACGCCAGTCAATCAACCGTCTAAAAGAGCTAGAAAAGCAAGCAGAAGACGGTACTTTCGCTAAGCTAACTAAGCGTGAAGCGCTAGAGCGTACTCGCGATATGGAAAAACTTGAGCGTTCACTAGGTGGTATCAAAGACATGGGCGGCCTACCTGACGCTATCTTCGTAGTAGACGTAGATCACGAAGCTATCGCTATTAAAGAAGCCAAGAACTTGGGTATCCCAGTTATCGGTATCGTTGATACTAACTCTAGCCCAGACAACGTTGACTACATCATCCCAGCTAACGATGATGCTATCCGTGCTGTGACTTTGTACGTAACTTCTATGGCTGATGCTATCATCGCTGGTAAAGAATACGCACAAACTCAAGCTGGTGGTAAAGCTGAGCAAGCACCTGCTGCAACTGAAGAAGCGCCAGCTGCAGAAGAAGCTGCTGCAACTCCAGCAGAATAAGTAGCTGACTTAAAAAGTTTAACTTTGTAAGGATGTCTTGATAGTGTATCTATCAGCATCCATATAATGTTTTGAACAGCGTATAAGCTCATAATAGGCATGATGTAGTTTTACTCGTCATGCCTTGTTATTGAATAAAGCCTTATTAATAATGCCATGCGTATAAGCGAGTAGCTATTGGGCGAGTATTATCGCTCCTACTGGTCATATCGCTATATTGTAGAGATGTTATTTATTTGACATCATTGATGGCTATATTAGTAATCGTTCAAAACGAGCTGTCTGCTAGATTTTAAGTAATACGAAGATATCGAATAGAAATACAGCATTTAGAAATACAGCACTCCTATACATAACTATACTAAGGTGACTCTTATGACAGAAGTAAAAGTATCTGCCAAAATGGTAAAAGAATTGCGTGACCGTACTGGTCTTGGCATGATGGAATGTAAAAAAGCGTTAGAAGAATCAAACGGTGATGTTGAAGTTGCCATTGATAACCTACGTAAATCTGGTCAAGCTAAAGCAGCTAAAAAAGCGGGTAACATCGCAGCTGACGGCGCTATCATCATCGCTCAAGGCGAGAACAAAGCATTCTTGTTAGAAGTTAACTGCCAGACTGATTTCGTTGCAAAAGATGACAGCTTCACTGCATTTGCAGAAAAAGTTGCTAACCTTGCACTAGAAAACAACGTAACTGACGTTGCTGCTATCTCTGAATTGTCTTATGGCGAAGGTCAGACTGTTGAAGAAGCACGTGTATCTCTAGTACAGAAAATCGGTGAAAACATCCAGATTCGCCGTGTTGAAACCCTTGAAGGTGCTAACATTGCTGCATACCGTCATGGTCTACGTATCGGTGTAGTTGTATCTTTTGAAGGTGGCGACGCTGACACTGGTAAAAACCTTGCTATGCATATCGCTGCATTCAACCCTGTTGCTGTAGATGACGAAGATGTTGCTGCTGATGTATTGGCACGCGAAAAAGACATTATCGAAGCAAAAGCTCGTGAGTCTGGCAAGCCTGACAACATCGTTGAAAAAATGATCGAAGGTGGCCTACGTAAGTACCTAGACGAAGTAACTTTACTACGTCAGCCATACGTTATGGACAACGACAAAAAAGTTGGTGAAGTCCTAAAAGCTGAAGGCGTAAAAGTACTTGGCTTCAAACGTCTAGAAGTTGGTGAAGGCATCGAGAAGAAGCAAGAAGACTTCGCTGCTGAAGTTGCTGCAACTCAGGCTGCTAACAAGTAAGTACCAAATAGTGTTGGATCAGGCTGTGAGTCCTTGATTGTAGCTCACAGTTTGGCTTTATTACTCTTAATGCATCAAGATATAAAGCATCACGATATAAAGCATCCAGACATAAAAAAGCCCATTAATTCGTTAATGGGCTTTTTTATGTCTGACTTTTAGATAACTGGCTTAGCGTAAAGCAGCATAGGCTGAGTTGGCATAGCTGGCACTATTCACATTGCTGCTAGTGCCATAACTGACATTTTGTAAGCCATTATTGGTACTGGTGCTACTGGTTTGATTGTTAGCACTGATACTTGCACCAAAAAGCCCTGCATCGTTCTTATACAAGCTATGATAACGGCTCATTACTCTTTGAACATAGTTACGTGTTTCTTTGAATGGAGGGATGCCACCATATTTATCGACATTGCCTTCGCCCGCATTGTAGCCTGCGACAGCATGTTCGACATTGTTATTGAAGCGGCGCATGAGCCACGCGATATATTTGGCTGATCCTTCGATATTATCTGCAGGGTTCCAAGGGTTGCTCACATTGAAGCGGCGCGCAGTTGCTGGCATCAACTGCATCAGACCTTGTGCGCCTACTGGTGAACGTGCATTTGGATTGAAAGCTGATTCAGTATGCATCATCGCTTTCATTAGGGCAGGGTCCACACCGTTGCGCTCAGCGGACGCACGAATGTAGCTGTCGTAAGAGTTGCGACTTCCACTGTTGCTAGCGGCACTGCTACCATAGCTATCGCTGCTTCCGTCATACATCTTAGAGTCTTTATAATAAGTTACTTTTACTTTTTTCGTGAACTTATCAAAATTTCCACTAGGATTGACGTTGGTCAACAGCACTTGTCCACCTTTGTCTTTGTAGATATACATGTTGCCTGCATTGGCAGCGACAGAAAAGGTCGAAAGAGCAATGGCACTTAGTAAAAGGGGAGATAAGCAGCGAGTCATCAAAGTAGCCGTATTTATCATAGTAAAATCACTTTTTATCGAATAACAGCAAATTATTTTGCCTACATATGCGTTGATTTAGGCGCTTAAGCGGTTACTGATTTTGCAGAATTATTTAGCCCACTGTGAGAGCAGCAGCTGAGCAATTATTACTTTCAATAAGGAACCACTTGCAATAGATACAAAAAATAATAGTTGCTTACTATAACATATAATAACTTTTTGACGCATCAGATTGACAAACTAAGTTGTAAAATCAGATTTTTATTATTAAATAACCTTAGATAAATCAATATGCTAACTTTTCTAAGTGATTTAATGAGCCATTTGTAGTAGGTTTTTTGAGTTGATAAATTTAGACAAATAAAGTGTCTCAATGTTTTAAGAAATAATAATGACATTTGAATAATCGAGGTGATTTTCAATCTGACATTAACAGTAGATAAGCCTATTAATGGTTAGGTTTTTAAAAATATAAGAGTAGTTTAGGTAGGCTTTCAGTGATGACTAGATACCGATAGCACTGATAAAAATAGGCACCCAAACCGCGGTAACCAACCCGTTCACTGCCAAACCAAATGCAGCATAACGTCCTGCTGTATGACTGATTTGCCAAGCTTCTACTGTACCAAACGCGTGAGCCGCTAACCCCAGTGCTAGACCTTTAGCACGGTCGTCATTGATACCGCGGAACAAAAAGCGAGCGACCGTACCACCTATCAGACCTGAGACGATGATAATTAGGTTAGCCATTGCCAGTGGTGCTTTGATTAAATCTGCGACACTCAAGCCAATAGGCGTCGTAACAGAACGGGTAGCGAAAGCCAATAGGGTCTCATGACTGAGCGAAAATAAATAGGCCAGTGACATAGGCAATAATGCGCCAACGACACTAGCAATAGCGACAATTAGAGTGAGTTTTTTGACTGGTAAGCCTTTAAAATTCATCGCCGCCAATGGCACAGCCAAGAGTACTGTCACATATCCCAACAGATGATCAAATACAGGTTTTGCCGCGCTGTAATAGTTGTTGTAATCCCACTGCAGTAAAAATAGGAAAACAAGTACTAGGACAAGTGCGGTAATGACCATCGGTAGCCATGATAATTTACGTGCCAATACACGTGCAATTACGTGTGCTGCTAATGTCAATAATATTGCGGCTAGGGTTGCCATAAACACGCTGTCAAAAGTCATAATATTTCTCCGCAGCTCACGGCTGTCCCTTTTGCTCAGTGGTAGTCGTACTATCAGTGTTTGCAGCGTGATTGAGCCAACGATTGGCCAATAATGCTAGTCCCCACAGCGGTATGAGCGTACTAACGATCATCGTTATCATCACACCCAATAGCTCATCTCCTAGAGCAAATAGCAACAAGCCTGCACCAGCAGAAACGGGTAAGAAGGCAAACCCACTATCGACTAGTAAAGTATTACTGGCCTGTGTGAGCCAGATCGGTAATCCCTTGAGCAATCGCCACGCCATCAAAATAACAAACATCGCAACCAAACCGACAATATTGGCCGCTTTTTCGATGCCTGCCATTTGACAGAGAACAACCGCTGTTTCTCGGACAACGATAACCATGGTCAACGTTAGAATTAACGCAAGCCATAGTGGGAGATGGGGAGAGTGAGCAGACTTCATAAGCAATTCTGGCCAAGTCAGATATAAATGGATGGTGTACCAAACAAAGTATGTGATCACACCAAGAACACAACGTAAAAAATGATGCTATGCATACTGATGGTAGCAATGATTCACTTTCGAGAGATTAGCGCTATCTATCAATATTTGTTGAATGTATAACAGGCGATTATATAGAGAGTGGGGCAACTAATAAAGCCTATGCACCGTGACTGGTCATATCTAAAAAAAATAGACGATATCAATGGATATCGTCTATTCTATTTTAACGTACTATATAAGGGTCTGTGGGCTAACAGTATGAATCAAACGTTCATTCAACTACTGTCGCAAATGACTCACTTTAACAATAGTTCTTATTTTGCAGAAATGATCATTATTTTTCTGAATCAGCTTTTTCTGAGTGTAATGCATCAAACTCATCAAATGCTTTTTCCTCAGCCTCTGTCATAGTCGGCTCTTCAACGTCATCAACTTTTTCAAACTCTTCGAGTACCGGCATCAGTAGTGTTGCTTGTGCAAGCGGCAACACATCGATAGGTTTCAAGTTAGCTTGACCCAGTAGCTGTCTTAGACGGTCACTTGGCAAACGAATCGTCAGACATTCACGACCCGTATCGTCATAGCTTTCTTCTTCAATAACACCTAATTCATATAGAGTGTTTTTGAACTGTCCAGCATCATACGGCAAGGTCAAATCAAACGTCGTCAGTTTACCTGTCAACAGTTGCTGTACGGCAAGCGTTAGCTCTTCCATACCGAGATTCTGTCTAGAAGAAACATAGACGCGGTTTGGCTGACCTTCGCTAGCATAGCCGATATGTGCAGGCTCATCAGTCAAATCAATCTTGTTGTAGACATTGAGCACAGGTACATCGTTATCGATTTCTGCCAATACCTCTTTGACCGCCTGAATCTGCTCGTGCATGTCTTCGCTAGAGGAGTCAATGACGTGCAATAACAAATCTGCTTCTAGCGTTTCTTCTAGGGTTGCATGAAAAGACTCAACCAGCTCATGCGGCAGATGACGGACAAAACCAACCGTATCGACCAAGACGACACGACCAACTCCCTGCCAGTCCAGACGGCGTAGAGTAGGGTCTAGCGTCGCAAATAGTTTGTCAGCAGCGTAGATGTTTTCATCGACCAAACGGTTGAACAAAGTAGATTTGCCCGCATTGGTATAGCCGACCAGTGAGATGGTCGGTACGTCTGATTTTTGGCGACGGGCACGACCTTGCGCACGGGTCTGACGGACTTTTTCTAGTTTGCTCTTTAGCTGATTGACTCGCGTCTGTAGTAGACGACGATCGGTCTCAAGCTGGGTCTCACCAGGTCCACGCAGACCAATACCACCTTTTTGACGTTCCAAATGCGTCCAACCACGTACCAGACGTGTTGATAGATGGTTAAGCTGAGCCAGCTCTACTTGCAGCTTACCTTCGTAGGTACGGGCACGCTGCGCAAAAATATCCAAAATTAAACCAGTACGATCCAACACGCGGCACTTCACTAGCGCTTCGATATTACGCTCTTGTGATGGCGACAGGCTGTGGTTAAACAGTACGATATCTGCTTCGTGTTCGCGCACTAGTTCTGCGATTTCTTCTGCTTTTCCGCTACCAACGAAGTATTTGGCGTCAGGGCGCGAGCGTGATCCAGTAACTAATGCCAAACGATCGGCTCCTGCTGAATCAGCCAACAGCTCAAATTCACTAAGATCATCAGGATCTTGAATTTGGCGGATGTCTAAATGTACTAAAATGGCGCGTTCGCCACCTTCATGTCTTTCAAAATAATCCAAAGAGTATCACCTATTTAATAAAGTAAATGTCTCGCTATAATCAGCTCAATAAGCTTTGACGTAGCGTTCATATGATTATCTATATATGGTCTTATCACTTGATATTAAAGCGTATTAGCATAATTAGCGATGGTTTTATGTTACAGCGTTTGCTGCGGATAATTTTTTATAAATCTGCTTTATTACCCGTTTGTATAAAAGTCGGCACTCACTGAGTGAACAAGCTATCACTGAGTGTGCGAACTTTGTTATACTGGGCTCGTTTTTTGACTATTAAACACCCGTTATTTAATCATGAGGGCGAAGATGAGCCAAGCTAAATCAAGCTTTTCACTCAGACGACAGTTGAGCCGAGGTAGACAGGTTGCTGGTATGACCACGACTATGGTCGGCGGCATACGCGCGGCGAAGCGTATCGGTGCCTTTAAGCAGCCACCACGCGAAACCCTACCACGCTATATCCAGACATTCTGCCGCAAGATGGCAGGCTCTTTTGGGGTAAAAGTGGTAGAAGTGGAACCTGTAGAGCAGTTCCATGGCTTATGGGTATCGAATCACGTGTCATGGATGGATATTCCTGTCGTTGGTACTGTGAGCCCAGCGTTCTTTTTATCTAAGGCTGAAATCGGTGAATGGCCTGTGTTTGGCAAACTTGCCCATGCCGCAGGGACGCTTTTCATCGAGCGTGGCTCCGGTGATGCAAGCTCAGTATCGGTACAGATTGCTGACTTTTTAGCCAAAGGTTTTTCGATTATTTTCTTCCCTGAGGCGACCACCACCAGTGGCAAAAAAATCAAGCGTATTCATGGGACATTGCTCCAGTCAGCGATAGATGCTGATGTGCCTATCAGACCGATCATCATCGCTTATGTCAATAAAGACGGCACACTAAGCGACGCATTGCCATACTATGGTAAGCTGACGATGAAAGAAAGTATGAAAAAAGTGCTCGATAGCAAAAACGTGACCGCTTATGTATTGCCACTCGCGCCTATAGATCCAGAGGGTCGTAACAAAAGCGAGCTGACCAATTTATTGCAAGCACGCATGAATGAAGGGTTGGCTGAGCTGCACTCAAGAGTCCTTAGCGCACCAGTTGAAGACTGATTACTTAGAGTTGAGCTAGTTAGAGTTGAACTAGTGCAGCTAATCTCAGCCAGTTAATAAAAGGGCGCAAATCGAAACGATTTGCGCCCTTTCTTATAGGAGATTTAATAGAGCGAACTTAATATTATTTATCCAGCAGGCTCTATTAACATCCAGTCTCTATAAAATACCAACTATGGTGATGGATTAGGTTGCTGTGTATGCACCGCTTCAATCGCTTCTAATACATCTGCTGTTAGCTCCACATTGACACTATCGATGTTTGATTTGAGTTGCTCGGTCGTCGTCGCTCCAATGATGTTGCTGGTGACAAAGTGACGAGAGTTTACAAAAGCCAATGACATCTGCGCCATGTCCAGACCTGCATCAGCAGCTATCTTGGCATATTGCTCAGTGGCTGATTTGGCTTGCTCATTCACATAACGACCGAAACGATCATACATAGTCAGACGCGCACCAGTTGGACGTTTACCATCAAGATATTTACCAGACAATACACCAAAACCAAGCGGAGAATACGCCAGTAGACCAACGTTTTCACGATGGGCAATCTCAGCCATACCGACTTCGTATAAACGGTTCAATAGGCTATATGGGTTTTGCACGGTAAGTGGTGGAATTAGGCCGTTTTTATCTGCTTCCCATAGATAACGCATGAGTCCCCACGCGGTATCATTCGATAAACCATAAGCACGAATACGACCTTTTTTGATCTCATCATTTAAGGCCTGAATGGTCTCTAAAAACGGGGTTAAATCGTCTAATGACTGTGCTGCCATCTCTTCATCATAGCCGCGCTGACCAAAAAAATTCGCCTGACGCTCTGGCCAATGCAGCTGATAGATATCGATATAGTCTGTTTGTAGACGTTCCAAATTACCATCGATAGCGCTACTAATATGCTCGGCGTTAAAGCGCGTTTGTCCATCACGCAAAAAGTTCATTGGCGATATTTTACTAGCGAGAATGACTTTGTCACGCTGTTTGGTCTTGTTAAACCAAGTGCCCATAAAGCGCTCGGTATCACCTTGTTTGTCTTTATCTGGCGGTGACGGGTACATCTCGGCAGTATCCCAAAAGTTCACACCTTCACTGAGTGCCATGTCCATTTGCTCATGTGCTTGAACTTCTGTATTTTGCTGTCCCCATGTCATCGTGCCTAGACAGATTTTAGATACTTTTTCATCGAGTTGCGGTAACGTTTGATACTGCATATAAGTCTCCCTTTTAACTGTTTTTTATCAATATTTATTTTTAGATGAGTTGTATTTATTGATGTTTACATCAATTTGATACCAGTGACACCGGGTGGTGTGACTTTAAAGATTTTCACTTTGAATAATACGTCTTGTCCTGCCAATGGGTGGTTAAAGTCTACTTCGACTTGGTCTTCATCGATGGCGCTAATCGTACCGGGCAGCGTGTTTTTACCTTTATCTTCGAACTCAACCATCATGCCGATTTCTGGATTGTCAGCGACTAGCGCAAACTGAGTACGGCTAAAATGTTGGATGTTTTCAGGATTCCACTCACCAAAAGCTTGCTCTGGCTCAAGGTGTGCGGTACGGGTATCACCGGCGCGTAGATTCATCAGTACTTGCTCAAAACCAGGTAACAAGCTCTCATCACCAATGGTCAAAGACACAGGTGCATCACGATTAAAGGTTGAGTCGATGATGGTGCCGTTCTCTAGTGAAACTTCAAAGTGCAACTTCACAAGGCTACCATGAGCGATACGAGTGTCTTCGTTTGGGTTAATAAATTGAGATTGAGTCATAATAAAAAGCCATCGGTTGCTAGAATAGAAAATAATGAGTTTGATTAAAGTGTTTTTAATTGCAGTATTATAGTGTAAGAAATAATAAGCCATCTAAGACCAGATGTAAGCGTCAATAATGTAACGCAGATGGTGTACTATAATTGGCAATTCTAAAAGATATGAGGTGTCGGTAGTGAATAAACAACAAGGCACTGTCAAAAAATGGCAGGACGATAAAGGGTTTGGCTTTATTGAAACTGAAGCAGGCGAGTCTGTTTTCTTTCATGTGAGTGAGTTTAAGGCTAAGCGCCGTCCTGATATCGGTGAGGTAGTGGTCTTTAGCATTGGACAGGATGCGGAGGGACGCAAGCGAGCCACGCAAGTACAAGAGCTTGGGTTTGTGCAGCAAAAAATGGCACAAAAAAATCAGCAGATCCGTCAGCGCAATCAGAAACGGAGCCATCAGGCAGAGTTTGAAGCGGGCCAAAAGAAACGCTCGTTCCTTGGACTGGCTTTTTATGGTGTTTTAGCTTTATTAGCAGCGACAGATAAATTGAGCTGGCTAGTGTTCGGCTGGTACGTCGTGCTAGGGATTATTACTTATGGTATGTATGCCAAAGACAAAGCTGCTGCGCAAAGTGGCGACTGGCGTACGCCTGAGTCTACATTACATATACTAAGCGCGCTTGGCGGTTGGGTAGGAGCATTGCTCGCCCAAACGTATTTACGTCACAAATCACAAAAGTCTGAGTTTCGAGTGACTTATTATTTGACCGTCGTTGTGAATATGGCAGGGTTGCTATTTTTATTAGCAGGTGGCGGCTTAGAGACTGTGACTGATTTATTATCAGAGTTGCTATAAATGAGAACTAAGACACACATATGGATAATGTGATTATGAATACGTCAGGCTTCGTTGGTGGCACATTAGTACATACTGAAAAAGGTTTAGTACCAATAGAACAACTAAAAATTGGCGATAAAGTGTTGTCTAAGGCAGCTGATGGCTTAGGTGAGCTAGTTTATAAAGCAGTAACGAATACTATGGTTACTCAAAGCGTGTTGGTGAATTTGTTAGAATTATCGATTGCAATTGATTCTTCATTACCAATGAAGGAACAAATTGAACTTCAGAGGTTAGTCGATGATCAACCCTCAACTCGATTATTGATAACAAAAAACCACCCGCTATGGACTGAAGGCTCAAAGTGGACTCAAGCGAAGGAGGTAAAATCTCAAGATATTTTAATTAACAAAGACTTGATTAAATATTCGGCTGAGTCTGGCAATAATCCCTATGACACTACATCATTAAGACAAATTTATAGAACGGATAGATCCAATATTGGTTTCGTACCAAAATTCGATGAAGACGTTCCTGCTCAATATGGCAGTCTAATTGATTTAACAACAGGCGAGGAGCTTCAGAATAGCGTCACTTATCAAGCAGTGACAGACAAGTTATATGAGCATGATGAGGAGTGGGAGCAACGCCTATTAGAACAAACACCTGAAGACGAACGTGAACATGCTGAGTTCTTTGGCTTCCGCCAAGGCGAATGGAAAGATCCTGATACTATAGATTGGGAAGAGGGCGAAGGTTCTCTTACTATGACGGTATATAACATTGAGGTAGCAGATACTCATACTTACTTTGTCGGTGAGGCTGGTATTTGGGTGCATGAATAGAAATTGTGCAGATAGGTCAAATTAGCATACATATTCAATCGTCAGAAATAGTAAATAAAAAAGGTGGATTACGACTGCGTAACCCACCTTTTTATTTATAAGCTGAACGATATTAATAATAGTATTTAGAATTATTACCGTGGCATTTCACGCTTCTTTTCCAAAAACAGCATATCAATGACAATCAATAGTACACCGATAGATATACCGATATCCGCGATATTAAAAATCGGATAATGCCAAACATCAGCATAATGCACATGGATAAAATCAATCACATGACCATGTAGTAAGCGGTCGATTAAATTACCAACTGCACCGCCCAATACTAAGGCTAGGCCAAAAGATAACAGCGTGGCTTTGCGAGGCGCTTTAATCAGATAAATGATTAGAAACAGCGACATGAGTAAAGCCAGTCCTGAAAAAAACCACTTCTGCCAACCGCCAGCATCTGCCAAAAAGCTAAAAGCTGCGCCATAGTTGTAAGCCAATGTCCAATTGAGAAATGGCTCAATCACCGGCACTGGATCATGAAAGGTCAGCTTAGTTTCTGCCAGCCATTTAGTCCACTGATCGATAATGACAACAACCAATGCCAATACATACCATACAAAAGCACGACTGCCATTTGCCACCAGCTTTGGTGTCCTATTTGTTGACTTGGTCAGGCGACTTCTAGGCGTAGTCGAGCTGCCTGTGGTTGCATGAGCAGGCTTAGGCGAATGGTCAATCTCAATCTGCGGCTGCTGGTCATGCTGGCTTTCAGGTGAATCCGTTGGGTTAGGCATAATGACGTACCTCGCCAGCACCACTGACGTTGGTCACGCAGCGCGCGCATAGTTCAGGGTGTGCGCTATCTGTACCGATGTCATCACGAATGTGCCAGCAGCGTACGCACTTAGTACCAGTAGCCGCGCTTACTTGGACTACTAAATCTACAGCTTCTTCGGTATTAGTGTCGGTCGCTTCTTCTGTCTGTGCGATGCTATCAGCAGGCGCTTCGCTCATTGGCTTTAGTGCAGCGTTACTAGTAATCAATACAAAGCGTAGCTCTTCATCAAGCTTGGCTAAGCTCTCATACATAGCACCGTCAGCATATAGACTCACGTCGGCAGACAAGTTGGCATTGATGATTTTTTCGCCACGTGCAGTCTCGATATGTTTGTTTACCATGTCTTTTGCGAACATGATGCGCTGCCAGTCATCGTTGCTGATAGCGCTTAGCTCAAACGCTGGGAACTCATACCACTCTTGAGTAAACACATAGCCGCCCTTATCAGCATCACGTTGATTCAATACTTCCCAAGCCTCTTGCGCCGTGAATGACAGGATTGGTGTAATCCAGCGAATCAGCGCATGAGTGATATGGTAGATAGCCGTCTGCGCAGAGCGACGAGGCTGACCATCTGCCTGCGTGGTGTATTGGCGATCCTTGATGATATCTAGATAGAAGCTACCCAAGTCTTGCGAGCAAAACGCCGTGACGTGTTGCGTGACTTGGTGAAAGTCCATCGCATCGTAAGCGCTAATGATTTGCGCTTGTACGGTTTGTGCGCGCTCAATGATGAATTTATCAAGGCTAACCAATTCATTGATATCAATGCTATCAGTCGCTGGATTGAAGTCATCGGTATTGGCAAGCAAGAAACGTAATGTATTACGGATACGGCGATACATATCGATCGCACCTTTAAAGACCGTCTTACCTGCGCTCATCTCATAACGATAGTCGCTCGATGCAATCCATAAACGCAGCATGTCCGCGCCTGTTTTATTGATTTCTTCTTGCGGGGTGATGATGTTGCCAAGTGACTTACTCATCTTGCGACCGTTTTCATCGACCACAAAACCATGGGTCAATACTTGCTTAAACGGTGGGCGCTCATACATGGCTTCTGAGGTCAGTAGTGACGTCTGGAACCAACCGCGATGTTGGTCAGAACCTTCTAGATACATATCAGCTGGATTGGTCAATTCATCACGCTGATCCAGTACCGCAAAATGCGTCGTTCCTGAGTCAAACCAAACGTCCAATGTGTCCGTTGCTTTGTCATAGTCAGCGGCTTCACTACCTAAGAAGTCTTCACAGCTAGCATCGAACCACGCTTCTACGCCGCCTTCATTGATTTTTTGAGCTGCAGTTTCCATCAGCTCAAGCGTGTTTGGATGCAGCTCCCCTGTTTCTTTGTGCGTAAAGAAAGTAATCGGCACGCCCCACGTACGCTGACGCGAGATACACCAATCAGGACGACCCGTCATCATTGATTCGATACGGTTTTGTCCCCACGCTGGCGTCCAGTTGACTGTAGGAATATCAGCAAGCGCGCGAGCACGTAAGCCTTTGGTTTCCATGTTGATAAACCACTGAGGCGTAGCACGGAAAATAATTGGCGACTTATGACGCCAGCAATGCGGATAGCTATGCTCAATTTTGGTATGGCTGATTAGATGACCATTTTCATGTAGTGCAGCAATGATTTTTGGATTGGCTTTATAGATGTGCTCGCCTGCAAATACTGCAGCGCTATCTAAATAAACGCCCGTACCGCTTACGGGGTTTTCCACTGGTAAGTTGTATTTTAGACCAACGATATAATCGTCTAAACCGTGACCAGGTGCAGTATGTACCAGACCAGTACCACTATCAGTAGTTACATGATCGCCCAAAATGAGTGGCACTTGACGGTCTGCAATTAGTGGATGCTGGGCATGTAGGCCTTCAAGCTCGCTGCCTGATACAGTTGCTAGGATGCCGTTATTTTCTAGTTTTAGCTCACTTAACGCAGTTTCGACAAGATCCGCTGCGAGTAACAGATTGCCTTTTTTAGTAGCGACCACGCTATAGTTATGCTCAGGATGTACTGAGATAGCTTGGTTGGCAGGTAGTGTCCATGGCGTGGTGGTCCAAATAACAGCAGCGATATTGCCCGCTATTTCAGCCAATGCAGCTACTTTATCTGTACCAAGTACATCAAAACTGACATAGATCGCGTCAGAGACTTTGTCTTGATATTCTACTTCTGCTTCTGCTAGGGCAGAGCTACAGTCCAAGCACCAGTTGACCGGCTTCATACCGCGAGTCACATGACCATTGTCATAGATTTTGGCAAGCGCACGTACGATGTTGGCTTCTTGATGGAAGTTCATGGTCAGATAAGGGTTGTCCCAATCACCAAACACACCTAAACGCTTGAAATCTGCTTTTTGCAGTTCAATCTGAGTACTCGCATATTCGCGGCATAGACCACGGAATTCGGTCGCAGACACTTTTTGACCAACTTTACCGACCTTGGCTTCGACTTTTTGTTCGATTGGCAGACCATGACAATCCCAACCAGGGACATAAGGCGCATCAAATCCTGACAAGGTTTTTGATTTTACAATAATGTCTTTTAGTACTTTATTGACTGCGTGACCCAAGTGAATCTGACCGTTGGCGTATGGAGGGCCATCGTGCAAAATATATTTGGTTGCACCAGCACGCGCCTGACGAATTTTACCGTACACGTCATCCGCTTCCCAAGCAGCCAACCAATCTGGCTCGCGCTTGGCAAGGTTTGCGCGCATCGCAAATGGCGTATCCGCAAGGTTCAGCGTGTCTTTGTAATCTTGGCTTGGTGTGTCAGTGCTTTTATCAGTCATAGAAGGTATCTTTTTAAAAGGTAGGTTTGTGTGTCGGTTCAAAACCGGATACAAGGCTCGATGTTCAATGTAGTTCAATATAGTACTGAAGGTCACGCGGTATTGATAATGCTTAATTACTAATAGTAGGTATATTGCTCATCATAGTCGGTTTATCAACCATCATTTCAATAAATACCCATTGTCGCTCATTAGTCGGTAAGTAGTTACGTCAATAATAAATGGTAACGAGACGATTGCAACATAAAATATGCTAGTAAAAATAATTCAAAAAAATATTTAGATCGGCAGCTATTATATGACAAAAAGGGTAGGGTAAAAAGAGCTGTGCGAGGTCAGCCCAATTTTGTCCAATATCAATTGTTTATCTGTGTTGTATATCCTCAGCACGGACGTAGCTATAATCTCCTTACATAATGATTTATTGAAACATAAAGTACGACTCAAGTGCTAAAAAACAGATGCTAACCACAAGCGCAGTTTCAATGACCATAATGGCTGAATCCCTGTTAGTCCTTGTGTCATCTTACCATTCTCTAATACCACATAGGATGGTGTGACTTGTCCTTGCCAATCTGCAAAGATATTGCCTTGTTGATCATTTATGGTGGTGAAATCAAACCGATGTTGATCTAGGTAGCTGCGTAGCTCTTGATTTGAGCCTGACTGTACGGCAACAGTGACCACGGGATAATTATCTGCTGCTAACTTATTAATGGTGGGTGAGGTAAAGCTGCAGACTGAACACCACGTACCCCAAAAGTATACCAGCGTAGGCCGCTCATGACTCATCGCTGCCAAGTCGATAGTTTGCCCTTGATAATCGGTCAGTTGTAACTGAGGGTTGGCAGGCATGATAGGCTGTCGCCACCAATTGACCACGCTATAGATCACGACAAACATGAGACCATATAACATTATCGTTTTAAGTATCGAAATGATCTTTCGCTTCTTTGGCTTTACTTCTGTTTGCTCAGTATCAGTTGTCATGACATCTGCTTTTTAGTTTGTATATTGTTTTCAGTTATTTTCAAATAATGGCTTATCGTTACTGCTTATCTTATCGTGATTGCCTATATGATCATTGCACAAAGAGTAGACAGTAGATAAAAATAAACGGCTGAAAATCAGCCGTATTATTTATAAAGTCTACTATAAGTGTACTACGTCAACCGACCATAACTAACTACAATTAACTACGGCTTTTGTGCTCGGTTTTGTAATGGATCACCAATCAGTACGCTGCCTGAATTTTCGCGGCGCTGCTCATCACTTAACTTGCTCGCTGGAACTTTGGCTTTGCGCTTCCACTTTAAGCTGAACAAATCATCACGGCGATCGATTAAGTTATGTACTGAGCCTTCATGACGAACGTGAGTCAGCTTGTCCAAGTTTACATCAGAGAAGAACACCATCTCCGTGTTGGCAGTGGTCTCTGCCATAATCGCATCATGCGGGAACGCAAAGTCTGACGGTGAAAAAATCGACGACTGAGCGTACTGAATATCTAAACTCTCAACTTGCGGTAAGTTACCGACTGAACCACAAATCATCACATAGCATTCGTTTTCGATAGCACGGGCTTGCGCGCAGTGGCGGACACGTAGATAGCCGTTTTTGGTGTCAGTCCAGAAGGGCACGAACAAGATATCCATGTCATCAAGTGCCATCAGACGTGCAAGCTCAGGGAACTCAACATCGTAGCAGACCAAGATGCCGATACGACCCGCATCCGTGTCGAATACTTTGACTTCATCGCCACCTTCGATTACCCAAGCGCTGCGCTCATGCGGAGTAATATGAATCTTGCGTTGCTCTTCAACCGTACCATCACGGCGGCACAGATAGCTGACGTTGTATAAGGTATCGTCTTCGTCCAGTAACGGCATCGAACCGGTAATGACGTTGACGTTATAACTGACGGCTAAATGCGAGATTTCATTTTTGAACCACTCGGTATAACCCGCCAAAAATCGAATGGCAATATTTTGATCGGTTTCTTCGCATAAACCCATCAATGGCGCATTGAAAAACTCAGGTAAACAAGCAAAGTCTGAGTTGTAGTCAGCCATGATGTCGACAAAGAACTCAACCTGTTGCAGTAATTCTTCAGGTGATTCGACTTCACGCATCTGCCACTGGATACCACCAATACGAACCTCAGACTTGCGAGTATTAGGCTTATAGTCTTTAGGCTCGTAGTAGATATTTGCCCACTCAAGCAAGGTAGCAAAGCCCTTTGATTGCTTATCATCTGGCAGATAAGCGGTCAAAATACGTTTAACGATAAAGCCATTAGACAGCTGGAACGACAAAGCTGAATCGTGAATTTCACGGCTTTCAACGGCATCAATATATTCGCCTGGAGTCAGATCCTTGTGATTATGATAGTTAGGTATACGCCCGCCAGCTAAGATAGCGCGGAAGTTCAACTGTCGGCATAACTCCTTGCGTGCATCATAAAGACGACGACCGAGACGGTAGCCGCGATAATCAGGGTCGATGAGTGCATCTAAACCATAAATGGCATCACCTTCTGGATTGTCTCTAATGATTTCTTTTTGCCCAATCAAATCATCATAGGTATGCGGGTTTGAAAACTTGGCATAGTCAACGCGCATAGAGAGCACGATACCAATCAGCTGATCATGATCAAACAAAGCGATCTGACCTTCCGGGAAAGCATCAATCAAAGTATGAATGGTTGTCTTTGACCATGCGCCACCTAAGTTTACATAGACACGATCCATCAATGCTTTTAATTGTGGATAATCTTTTTTCTTAATCTCAGCAATCGTGAGGTGAAAGTCATCTAGTTTTTCCATCTTACTCATAAGTTTCCTGTTTTAAATAGCTATTGAATGTAGTGTGATTAAATAATGGGGTCATAGCACATTGGTGTGCCGATTTTTGTGCAAAAAATTAATAAAAACATTCCAATAGGAAGATATTGTCGTTACAATAATTTATTGCCGTATTTACAATAGGTTATGTTGATATCTTAGACCGTTTTACCCATTATATTTAGTACTGTTTTTGACTAACGTAGAGGGTTAAAGGATAGCGACTGCCGCATTCTATATCGCTTTATATCTATTAGGTTTGTGAGCACCGATAAGCGCCTAACTCTGCATTATCATTGTACCTGCGACTGTCTTGCTATTTATTATCTCAATATAGAATCTAAATAATATTTATCAGCACCTTTTGTTTTGCTTGTTATCATAGCAAGCTGTAACGGTAATAACAGTCTCATGTAGTAAATATTTGCTACGTTTTTGTGAGTCAATTTTTTGGTTCAACTCAGGCATAGTATTGTGTTGCTTGTTTCGTTTAGCCGTATCTCATCGGCTTCTTAGGATTATTTTATTATGCCTTTAAATCATACCAATAGAATCATGAAGTGGGATGACATAGATGACTCCGCTTTGGTTCAGTTGGTTTATGTCAGTACGCTGACTCTTGGCTCGCGTTTGAGCACCTCTATTTTTGATGAAGTAGAAGGCCACGCACGTAACTACAATCAGCAGCATAACATCACAGGCACGCTATGCTACGGCAATGGTCATTTTCTGCAATGTATTGAAGGTAAAAAGTCAGACGTATTTAATCTGCAAGAGCGTATCTTCGTCGATAGTCGTCATAAAAATGTAGAAGTGTTGCTATTACAAGTTATCAATCATCGCAGCTTTGCCGACTGGCGTATGCGCTTGCTGTTTTTGGAGCGTTGGTTATGGTCCCCCGCGACCAAAAAACAGGCCGTACAATTATCCCCATTTTTACCATTTGCGCCGCACGGCTGGTCGTCTGATCGGACCGAACAGTTTTTGCAAATTATCAAAACTTTTAATAGTCCACCCCATATTAAGGCGGCAGGTATTACTTATAATGCATTGGGTAATATGGTGCGTCATATCGCGGCACCGCATCAGGCATTTCTGATTATTCAAGGGTTTTTGAGCATATTACTGGTCGTCGCATTGATACTGTTATATTTATAGATTGTAGTTTTTGCGAATTATAAAGCCATAAAAAAGACGCTAGCCTCTCGGGTTAGCGTCTTTCTATTTAGGTTAAGCGTTTAGCATGCTCATCACATATCAAAAATCTTACCACGGTTCATAATGTTATTTGGATCGAATACTTTTTTGACTTCCTTTAGGTACTCAATCTCAGTTTCACTACGGCTATAGTGCAGATACGGCTTCTTCGTCATACCAACCCCATGCTCAGCAGACACTGAACCACCATATTTCTGTACCGTCTCAAACACATATTTATTGACGACCTGACACTCAGCAAAGAAATCATCTTTGCTCATATTCTCAGGTTTTAAGATATTGAGATGCAAATTGCCATCACCGATATGACCGAACCAACAGACTTCAAAGTCAGGATAGTTACTGCTGACAATGTGATCAATCTCTTCGATAAAGGTCGGTACGTGGCTTATCAGCACCGATACATCGTTTTTATAAGGGGTAAATACTGAGATAGTCTCTGAGATATACTCGCGCAGCTTCCATAGCTCGGCCGCTTGCGTGAGGTTTTGGCTCATGACACCATCAACCACCCAACCTTGCTCCATACAATGCTCAAATATGGCCATGGCTTTGTCCATGATTGGCTCATAAGGTGCTTCAAACTCTAGCAATGTATAAAACTTGGTACGTGATTCAAACGGCTCTTGTACTTGACCATGTGCCATCAGCTTATCAATCGCCACATCGTCAAAGAACTCAAACGCTGTTAAATCAATCTGTGCCTGAAAAGCAGAGAGTACGTTCATCACATCGTTAAAGCTGTCCATGCCAAGCACCATGACGTTTAAATCTTGTGGCTGACGTTCAAGTTTGATTTGTGCATGAGTGACGAGGCCAAGCGTGCCTTCACTACCGATGAACAATTGGCGCAAGTCATAACCAGTAGCGTTCTTTACCATGCCGCGGTTGAGATGCAAGATCTCACCTTTACCAGTGACAACAGTCAGACCCATAATCCATTGACGAGTCATGCCATAGCGAATGACTTTGATACCGCCAGCATTGGTTCCGATATTGCCACCGATTTGACTAGAGCCTGCTGAGGCAAAGTCGACAGGGTAGTATAGGTCTTTTGTTTCAGCGAATTCTTGTAACTGTTGGGTGACGACACCGGCTTCGACTTCAACTATTCGATCGGCAGGATAGAACTGTCCAATTTGGTTCATTTTATCCATGCTAACCACGATTTCGCCGTTGGCTGCGACGGCACCAGCAGACAGGCCTGTACGACCACCGCTTGGGGTTAGAACGACGTCATGCTCATTGGCAAGAAGTACGATAGTCTGTACTTGTTCAGTAGTCTTTGGAAAGACGATGGCAGCAGCAGCAGGAGCAAAGTGTTTGGTCCAGTCTTTACCCCAATGCTCTAAGCTCTCAGCATCAGTTTTGATTTGGGTCGGGTCGAAATCATGGGTATCAGTGAGCGTGCTCAAGATGGTTTGCACGGCATTGGTTTCGGATGTGTTTTGAGCGGTAGTTGGCGTCATGGTCAAATCTCAATATTGGCGTAAGCACGATGCTGGGGCTGCTTATTATATAGTGAAATAACTATAAATTCAGTGATGAGTCAGCTCGTAGAAGTAATAAGGGGGTGATAATTTTTACCTATAAGAAGAGGTAAGTAATAAATAATTGATTCGAACGGTTTCAAACAGAATAATTCACTATAGCATAAAAATTTTTCAGGCTTGATAACCAATAATTCATCTAATCTGCTAACATCGACCTCAAATTTTGTGTAAGATATCGGGACTGTTTTCGTTTCCTCCATCATAGATTATCCAACAGGTAATCTTATAAAACAATTATAGGACAGTTCTCATATGGCGTTATCACTACAAAAAGACAAAATCCGGTTTTTATTGCTTGAAGGTCTACATGACAATGCCCTAAAAGTATTGGAAGGAGCTGGTTACCACAACATCGAGAATATCAGTCACGCCTTAGATCAAGACGAGCTGATCGAAAAGATCAAAGATGCTCACTTTATCGGTATTCGTTCGCGCACTCAGTTGACGCGTGAAGTACTTGAGCACGCACACAAGCTTATCGGTATTGGTTGCTTTTGTATTGGTACCAACCAAGTAGATCTAGACGCCGCTCGTGATCTTGGTATCCCTGTCTTTAACGCGCCATTCTCGAACACTCGTTCGGTAGCTGAGCTAGTATTGGCCGAGGCTATTATGCTGTACCGCGGTATTCCCGAAAAGAATGCAACCGTACATCGCGGCGGCTGGGGCAAGTCTGCGACCAACTCACACGAAGTGCGTGGCAAGACTATCGGTATCGTCGGTTATGGTTCTATCGGTTCGCAGCTGTCTGTCTTGGCAGAGAGCTTCGGTATGAAAGTCATCTATCATGATGCTGTGACCAAATTGCCACTAGGCAATGCGGTACAAGTTGGTAGCCTAGAAGAGCTATTATCAACGGCTGACATCGTGACATTGCATGTACCTGATGTGCCAAGCACTCGCTATATGATGAAAGCTGAGCAGTTCGCTCAGATGAAAGAAGGCAGCTACTTTATCAATGCGGCTCGCGGTACGTGTGTTGAGATTGATGATCTGGCAGATGCGCTTGAGTCTGGTAAAATCTTAGGCGCGGCTATCGATGTGTTCCCAAAAGAGCCAAAATCAGCTGACGAAGAGTTTGAGTCACCACTACGTAAGTTTGATAATGTGATTTTGACGCCGCATATCGGTGGTTCAACACAAGAAGCACAGGCCAATATCGGACTGGAAGTAGCAGATAAGTTTGTTAGATACTCTGACCAAGGTGATACAGCGACTGCGGTGAACTTCCCAGAAGTTTCTATCCCGTTCAAAGAAAACTCGCATCGTCTACTACACATTCACAAAAACGTGCCAGGCGTACTTTCTCAGATTAACCGCTTATTTGCTGAAGCTGGCATCAACATCCTAGCGCAGAGCCTGATGACAGAAGGTGATGTTGGTTATCTAGTGATGGATGTCGATTACAATGATTCAACAGCTGCACTAGACCAATTAAAAGATGTGGAAGAGACTATCCGCGTACGTATTTTGTTTTAAGTCATAGTGATCACTTATTCATAAAAAAAGAGGCTAATTAGCCTCTTTTTTTTTGTTCTATAACTGGGCTTTTATATAGACGTACGCTACTATTAGCTTTCAATTGTTGGTTAAATAATCGCTTCTCGATTTTATAGGAACTTATCATGTCAATAGCTTTGGGTTTTTGCACTGTCTCAAACGCGCAATTAGAAAGTATCATCAGTGGTGAGATTGATTTGCACGAAATGCGCGCCAACAATGACAATCAATATGAAAATGTCATTCAAGCTTCCTTTGAGTTTTATACTTTAGAGGTAATGGATGTTTTGGGTAGCGGCGAGTATCCTATATCTAACGTTTTATTTTTGGCAAATCAAGATACTGAGCTGTATGAAGAATATGAAGGTGTGCTTTACGATAACGATGTCGTAGCGCAGATTTTCTCAGATTTCAAAGAGACCGACTTGGATGACGTTATCGCAGATATGGGCTATGCCGATGATGAGGCGCTGCTCGAGTTATTTAAAGACGTGCAAAAATTGTTTGAATTTGCTGACGAAAAAGACATGCAAGTGATAGGGTTTACCGTTTAAATAATCATAAAAAAGGCAGGTTCCGCATCAGGCAACCTACCTTTTTCAGTTTGTCACTTTAGAATTACGTTTTAGATTTTGCTTGATTTTCTTCCGCACTGTGGCGGGCTTCCGTCTTAGCGGCTTTACGTTTTTCTATGACATCCATCACGTCACTACCAATATGAGCTTCGCCGCGTTGTTTTGCCAATTGCATTTGGTGCTCACGCTCACGGAAGCGGGCTTTTTGTTCATCAGTCGCTTTGTCGATACAGTGTGGGCATGACTCGCCTTTGATATAGGCAGGGCTTTGCATCTCATCGACAGTGATCGGCATACGGCAAGCAAAACACTGCTCGTAGCTGCCTTTTTCTAAGTTATGGTTTACTGACACACGGTTGTCAAAAACAAAGCAATCGCCTTGCCACATAGAGTCACTGGCAGGGACTTCTTCAAGGTATTTTAGGATACCACCTTCTAGGTGATAGACCTCTTCAAACCCTTGCTCGCGTAAATAGGCAGTCGACTTCTCACAGCGAATACCACCTGTACAGAACATTGCCACTTTTTTATGCTTGGTTGGATCAAGCTCTTTTGAAACGTATTCTGGAAACTCGCGGAACGTTTCAGTGTTCGGATTGACCGCGTTTTGGAAAGTACCAATTTGCACTTCATAGTCGTTACGCGTGTCGATCAAGGTGACTTCAGGATCTGAGATTAACGCGTTCCACTCACTAGGTTTGACATAGCGACCAACGGATTCCAATGGGTCAATATTTTCGACACCCATGGTGACGATTTCTTTTTTAAGCTTCACTTTGGTGCGATAGAACGGCTGCTCATTGGTATAAGATTCTTTGAAAGTAAAGGTGCCAATCGCTTCAATACTGCGCAAGTAGTCGAGGACAGTGTCAATACCTTGGCGTGTGCCAGAAATCGTCCCATTAATGCCTTCTGCAGCAATGAGCAGCGTGCCTTTGACGTCATTGCTTAGCATGGTATCTAAAATGGGCTCACGGAAGTGCTCAAAATCAGCAAAGCGGGTGAACTTATATAGCGCGGCAACGACGATATTATTAGTTACACTATCGTATACAGGGGCTGAATTGTTGTCAGTTATCACGGTTTCTTTGATATCACTATCTTGAGAGGTGCTCATGTCTTTCTCCTGCTGGCTAGGTCGCAAACCTAGTGCGTTGGTAATAAAAAAATAGATAGGTATATAACATTATCTCAATTGTGGAATTGATTAATGCGCGCGTAGTGTAGCAAATTTTGCTAGGGTTTTGAATAGTTTGAATAGTTTGAATAGTTTGAATAGTTTGAATAGTTTGGCTTGCTGCTATAAAAAACAAAAAAGCCCAGTAAAATACTGAGCTTTTTTTATATTCAATTAGTAGTACGAAAGTTAGAGTTTACTTACTCTGGAACCAAGTATCCGCTTTGCTACGGGCACTAGCAATGTCTGAGCTTGATAAGTTCAATGCCAACTGACCAATTTTGCCGCGAGCTTTGTTGCGGACTTTTTCATCTAGCATGCCATCACGGGCGGCCAAGTCATACCATTTATAAGCATCGACCAAATTCTTTTGCTTTTCATCTAACAATGCAAGCGTATAGCTGGCACGGTTATCACCACGCATGGCGGCTTTTTCTAACCAGCCACGGGCTTGTTGTAGGTTAGGCTGTACACCTTCGCCACGCAAATACATGATGGCAAGATTCAACTGAGCAGGAGCAACGCCTTGCTGAGCGGCTTTGGTATACCACTGGATTGCTTGTTGGGTATTTTGCGCAATACCTTCACCTTTTTGCAAACGCTTGGCCAGATAGAACTGAGCGTGATCGTTACCTTGGGCGGCACGACTAGACAACTCGCTCACAGGCATAAGCTCAAAACGTGAGGTATCAAGCGGTACGTTTGATATTAACTCAGCATTGGCTAAACCAGCACAAGAAAATAATGCAGTAAACAACGCAGCTTTTAATAATTTCATAGCAGCTCCAAAATTAGGCAGTTAATAAGCAAAAAAAAATTGTACCGCTAAACATTGTCTCGCTAAAGACAGTCAGACGGCGATAACAATTAGGTGGAATCTTGCGATATGAACTTACCTAATCATTAGCAAAAGGGGGTTGTCATCTCTAAATCAGAGATTTCACCCTAACTGATTAGACAAACGGTCGTAATAGTGGGGTGGCTGACAATATTTTGCTAGCTTAACACCCAAACTTACGAAACTCAAATACTAATTACAAGGTCTAATAGACGTTTGTACCTGATTGTCCTTAACAAAATCAGACAGTTACTAAAAAATTATATTAAGTTAACAATCTATTAAGGTTAATATCAGTACTTACAGCACTGTTTAGTATTCTATAAAACATAAAGACAGCTGAGAATTTATCGGTTATTTCTTGGTCACTCGGTAGATAGCGACGTCTGCTAATAAGTTAGGCGCTTGTCTTATTAACGCCTTCATCAAAGGTGTATGACCTTTTTCAGAATCACTAACCGCAAAACGATTAATAATATGAATATCATGCTGCGCACATAATAGTTCAAAATCTTTAAAGGTACATAGGTGAATGTTTGGCGTGTTATACCATTCGTAAGGCAGCGCTTCAGAAACAGGCATCATACCTTTTAGCCCTAAATGAATACGGTTTTGCCAATGCGCAAAGTTAGGGAAGGTAATGACTGCTTCACGGGCAACTCTCAGCATATCAAGCAACAACTCGTCAGGTGCTTTTACTGCTTGTAGGGCACGTGCCATGACGACCGTGTCAAAGCTGTTATCAGCAAAGCGCGCTAGACCATCGTTGAGATCCTGTTCGACAATTGATAAGCCATTGCCAATTGCCTCATTAATTTTGTCTTCATCAATCTCTAATCCATAACCTGTTACGCCTAGTTTGTGCTGTAAGTGGGCAAGTAGCTCGCCATTGCCACAACCTAAGTCCAGTACATGTGCTTGCGGCGCAATCCAGCGCTCTGCCAGTTGGTGATCCATTCTCATGAGCGTTCTCCTGTGGCTGAGCGGCTAGGGGTAATAAATGGCGCAGTCAAAAATCCTTTGACCGCACCCATGTAGCGAGGAATATCAAACAAGAATGAGTCATGTCCGTGCGGCGCGTCAATATTGATATAGCTGACTGGTTTACCAGTGGCCATCAGTGCATCGACAATCTCTTGCGAGCGCTCAGGTGCAAAACGCCAATCAGTGGTAAATGACACGACCAGATACTGGCATTGTGTATGGGCAAAGGCCGCTTTGAGCGCAGAAAGCTCTTGCTGACGATCAGACTCAATATCTTCAATCGTCGTGACCGCATCTTCTAATTCACTCTGTGCATTGGCTTTGCTAGATTCGACTGACGCCGCGATTGAGTCTTCTATTTGCACTGCCGACTCTGGAGAGGCTTTTGCTACGGTTGATGGGTGGTCGCGTATTGGATAGTCGCGCGTCGGATCAAAGTAATCTAAGGCCTTGGTCATAAGCAGATAAGTATTGGCATCGAAGTTTTCACTAAAGCGCTCGCCTTGATAGCGTAGGTAGCTTTCGACCTGAAATTCAACATCGTAGCCATACATGAATTTACCTGATTTTAAATCACGGCCAAATTTGGCTTTCATCGCGTCATCAGTTAAATAGGTAATATGTCCAACCATACGCGCCAATATCAGTCCGCGACGAGGATAAGTGCCTTCTTGTATATAGCGACCATCTTTAAAGTCAGGATCGGATAATATAGATTGGCGCGCTACTTCGTTAAAGGCGATATTTTGAGCAGATAGCTTTGGCGTACTGGCGATAACCACACAGCGCTTCAATCGCTCTGGATAGTCAACAGACCATTGTAGCGCTTGCATACCACCCATTGAGCCGCCGACAATAGCGTGCCAAACGTCGATGCCTAAACGATCTGAAAGCATTGCTTGAGTTTTTACCCAGTCTTTGATGGTGATCAGCGGAAAATCAGGGCCATACACTTGTGGCTCATGGCTGCTATCTGAATCAAGGCTGTCCGAACTAACACTATCCGAGCCAACGCTATCTGGATTAATAGTGGTAGGCCCTGTTGAACCAAAACAGCTGCCGATATTATTAACGCACACCACATAGAACTGATTGGTATCAATCGCTTTATTAGGGCCAATCATATTGTCCCACCAGCCTGCTTTTTTGTCATCAGCACTATGGAGGCCGGCTGCATGATGATTGCCCGATAACGCGTGGCAAATCAGAATTGCATTTGATTTATCGCTATTGAGCGTACCGTAAGTCTCTACCATCAAGTCAAACGAGGGTAGGGTACGGTTGCATTCTAACGTTAAGGGCTCAGCAAAATGAAAATTTTGGGGCGTAACGATACCTACAGACCCTAAATCACTGTTGGTATTGGCTGAGCTATTAGAGTGAGGTTGTGAATTAGGATGCTGGTCACTGGTATTATCAGAGCGTGCGTTCAAAGCTACCTCGCAAGACTACAATCATCAATAAAATAAAAGCAAAATGGCACGTTGCTAACAGGCTATTTTACCTACACGGTTTTTATAAACTGGGCCTGCCTATTGTATGGTGATGCGCGTTGGAGTACAACCATCGAGCGCGCCTTTCGAGCGCATCGATCATAGTTTTTATAGAAGGTGCGCTAGAAATGAATAACGAGTAAGCCGCCAGCATCAGGTAATCAAGAGTTAATAAATAGCAACTGCGTATCAAATTGTATAGGTGCGCTTTTAGCCCGCGTCATTAATAGATAAAATGCTACACTAATGAGGTGTCTATTCAACTGTGTCTTAACAGTATCGTCTCTTATTATTTTGACCTCACCCTTAATAACTTACTGCTAATAAAGTGCTGCTATGAAACCTAAATTGCCCCCACGTATTGCCGTTTTGTTAGTGAATCTTGGTACCCCAGATGAGCCAACGGCCCCTGCCGTACGTCGCTACCTCAAACAGTTTTTGTCAGACCCACGAGTGATTGAGATTCCCAAATTTCTATGGGCTATTATTCTGAATCTATTTGTCTTACCAAGTCGTCCTAAACGCGTAGCAAAGGCTTACGCGAGTATCTGGGAAGGTGACTCACCGATTCGTAAGATACTAAAAAGCCAAGTTGAGCTATTGGAACCACGTTTGGCTGATAGTGTGGCGCCATTTCGTGTCTCTGTGCATCCTGCGATGAGCTATGGTAATCCTGGTTTGCCTGACGTCATGGATGCGCTACGCGGTGAAGGGGTTGATCACTTTGTCATTCTACCGTTGTTTCCGCAGTATTCGGCTTCTTCAGGCGGTGCCGTATATGATGCGCTGACGAAGTGGACGCTCAAGCAACGCAACTTGCCAAACTATACGATTGTCAAAGACTACTTTGCCCATCCGCTATATATTCAAGCTTTGGCCAACTCTATTCGCCGTTTTCAAGAGAAGCATGGCAAGCCTGAAAAGTTAATGTTTAGTTTTCATGGTATCCCGCAGCCTTATGCTGATAAAGGTGATCCGTATCCTAAACGTTGTAAATGTACGGCTGCGCAAGTGGCACATGAGCTTGGCCTGGACGATGACGAATGGATTATCAGTTTCCAGTCTCGCTTTGGTAAGCAAGAGTGGGTTAAGCCATATACCGATGTGGTGTTGGAAGATTGGGGTAAGTCAGGTGTGCGCTCGGTACAGGTAATCAGTCCGGCGTTTTCAGCAGACTGTCTAGAGACACTAGAAGAGTTAGCCATTGAAAACCGTGACAACTTCCTTAATGCTGGCGGGCAAGAGTATCATTATATGCCTGCACTAAACCTTGATGAAACACATATTGAATTGCTTGAAGCGTTGAGCTTGCCTCTAGTAAAAGGTTGGGCTGGTACATTAGATGGCTGGGTTTAGATAATCGAAAGTCGCTGTTTCAGTAAGTTAAATAGTAAAATAAGAAAAAGCACGCTTAATATAGTTAAGCGTGCTTTTTTATGACTAAAAACTGTATTAACAGTTATGTTAAGTTCTAAAAGTCATCATCGTTGCTACGTTCAGCCGCTTCTCTATCAACAATATCCATCGCATCTGGATAATCGCTGTCATCAAGGTTATCCTGAACCAAAATCTCATCGACACGTGACTCATCGATATTTTGACGATGCGCAGGTGTTAGCCCTTGTGTCGCATCACTACCGACTTCTGAGTTGTTAAATCCCGCACTATTATCAATCACATCATCGTTATCAATGGTATGCAGCATAGGATTGTCCAAATCAACCAATTGGTTGTCTTGTTCATCCTGATTATTGTTATCTAAGTTATCTAAATTATCGACGTTGTCATTATTGTCACGACGATTACCGTCAATATGATCCATCTCTTCTGGTAGTGGGTTTTTTGAGTTTTCCATGAATAATTCCTTATTGTAGTTATTAGATGTCGCCATCATTAGAAGTAAAAATATCGCGCTGGCTTGTTAAAGCATCGCTCGTTGCGATGTAGATAATATGCTTCTCAGTTTGTACGCTTATTCAACTTTTCACTAGTAGTAAGGTGTGACAGGATGTTCAAAAAATGTAAGACAATGACTAGAACGCAAAACGGCTACTCAAAATGAGCAGCCGTAATTGTTTATGAAGTTTATGCTAAGTCTTTGTACGATAGCAAAGTCGCTACATAAGAAATCAAACTTATAGTTTTAATTATTGGCGTGGTCGAACTTATAATTTAACTTCTGTACCAGACATGACTCATAGTCAGCCAGTTTAAATCGCCATAAATAGGTCAATGCAATACCATAAATGGCAGTCTCAGCCAGCTCTTCGACAATTTCACCAAATGTATGCGGGAACATAATAGCGTTCTCACCCATGTATTGAATGATAGCCAGTACAGTAACGCTAAGATAGAGCGAAACTGGCACGTTTTTTAGCATTGCCCATAGGTAATGCCTCGAATAGACTAGCAAACCAAGCGCGACAAGATAAATAACGGTAAGGAAGCTGTCTTCCCACCAGTCATAAGACTGACCAAGCATCAAAAAATCGCTTGGAACCAGTAAGTCTGGTAGATAGTTCAACTCTCGACGAATGACAGAGACAAATATAAGTACGGCTGCTAGCCAAAAAGCCTTAATTTGTTTGACATGACTTTTCATAACATATTGTGAACTGCGCAATAGGCATATTATCAAAAGTATAATGCCAGGGACTTCAATGATGCCATCTGAACTCAAAATAACTGGCTCCTGCGTATCAAAAAGAATGTGTTAAAAACAAAAAAGTGAGCCCAAAGGCTCACTTTAAAGCAAAAATATTGAATAGTTAGTGTTTAACAGATGACCTATTATAAACCCCGTACCTAGATATTACTGTTATGAAATATAACTAACTGGTCATAAGTGATTGTTAATATAAACAATATATAATGACTCATTGTAGTATCAGTTATCAAAAACTCTCATATCTGCAAAATATATAAATAATCGTGCCTTACACGCTTGATAAAATGGCAGTTAGTGACAGTTAATGTCTAGTGCGCCTCATCCCAGTTTTGACCACTATCAGTCTCGACTAATAAAGGCACTGCAAAGTCGACATTCCAACCTTTTTCTACTGCTGTAGTCGTCAATACATCTTGCATAGCATCAGTAATCAGCTGGCTAACTTCGTCTACTTTATCGGCATCTACTTCAAACACCAGTTCATCGTGAACCTGTAGCAGCATTTTGGCTTGCTCTTTTGGCAGCACTTTATCAACGGCGATCATAGCAAGTTTGATTAGATCAGCAGCAGAGCCTTGTAGTGGCGCGTTAATCGCCGCGCGCTCAGCACCTTGCTTGACCATACGATTGCTGTGATTGATATCAGGCGTATAGAGCTTACGGCCCAATATCGTCTCGACATAACCTTGCTCATAGGCGCTTGCACGAGTATTGATCATATAGTTTTTGACGCCTGGATAGCGCTCAAAGTACATATCAATATAGTCTTGTGCTTCGCCGCGACTCATCTGTAGCTGCTTGGCAAGTCCAAAGGCACTCATACCGTATAACAGACCAAAGTTAATGGCTTTAGCATTACGTCGCTCGGTCGAGGTAACGTCTGCGACATCTTTGCCAAGCACTTCGGCAGCGGTAGCCGCGTGAATATCTAATCCTTCGTTAAAGGCATGGGTTAGGTTTTTATCACCTGAGAAATGCGCCATTAAACGAAGTTCAATTTGTGAATAATCCGCAGCCAAAATAACGCGACCTTCTGGGGCGATAAAGGCTTGACGAATGAGACGACCAGTCGCAGTACGAATGGGGATATTTTGTAAGTTAGGATCTGTCGATGACAAACGCCCAGTGCTCGTCAATGCCTGATGGTAGCTAGTATGTACGCGATCGGTTTCGCTATCTGCGACATTATCGAGTGCATCAGTATAAGTGCTTTTGAGCTTAGACAGCCCGCGATACTCTAGCGTAATATCGACCAATGGATGATCGATTTTTGATAGTACAGCCTCACCAGTCGAGTATTGACCAGACTTGGTTTTTTTGCCACCAGCCACGCCTAGCTTTTCAAATAGCATCTCACCGAGCTGCTTAGGAGAGCCTAAGTTAAACTCTTCGCCGGCCACTTCATAGGCGCGTTTTTCTAGAGCGATAATTTCTTCATCAAAGCGTTTTGATAGCTCGTTTAAGAAGGAGCGTTTAATCAAAATGCCATGCGCTTCCATTTGGCAAAGTATCTCTGCCGTTGGAATTTCTAGCTCATGTAGCAATTTGGCATTATTAGCATCGTTAGCCAGCTCAACGCTGAACACGTCAAATAATTGATAGGTGATATCAGCATCTTCACAAGCATAGTCGCTCGCGATATCGATGGCCACTTGGTCAAAAGTAACTTGCTTAGCGCCTTTACCTGCTACGTCTTCAAAGCTGATGGTTTGCGTTTGCAAATAATGACGTGCCAAATCATCCATACCGTGACGAGTAGCTGCCGCATTGATGACATAGCTGGCAAGCATGGTGTCCATTGCCCAGTTATTTGGCTGCTCATGTATGGCGCCAACTAGATCAATATCATAGTGAGCGAGGATGTGCGCATCATACTTTAGATGCTGACCGATTTTACCGATATTAGGATTTTCTAAGACAGGTTTTAAGCGAGCTAATACTGTATCGCGATCAAGCTGCTTGGCTATTAGCTCATCACCTTCTAGGCTATGCGTAAGCGGAATGTAATAGGCTTCGTGTGCTTGCAATGCGAAAGATAAACCGACGATTTGTGCATCACGCCAATGAACGCTAGTGGTTTCGGTATCAATGACAAAATGCGGAGCAGCTTCTAACAATTCGACCAAGCTATCAAACGCTGGCTCATCGAGTACAGTGTGCCACGCTTTATCATGGTTAGTACTGTCTTTGATGTTGTCAGTATTGGTCGATTGGAGCGATTTTGCTACCTGTGCCTGTGACTCAGTATTGGCTTGGCTATCAGCAACACTTTTAGAGCCATTGGCAGGGTGATTTGGATGATCGAGCGATGCCAGCTCATTTCTAAACTCAAGCTCATTATATAAGTCGCGCAATTCATCTATATGCGCACAAGGGTCGGTATTGATTTTTAGATCATTCCAATCTTGACCGATGGCTAAGTTGGTGACGATGGTGGCTAGCTTCCTATTAAAAGGAATATCGTCGACGTGTTCGATCAGACCTTTCGCCCCGCGACCTTTGATAAAGCCAATGTGCTTGAGCATGTTTTCGATATCACCATACTCAACGAGTAGGTCTTTAGCGGTCTTTTTACCGATACCAGGTACGCCTTTGATACCGTCAGAGGCATCACCCATTAGCGTTAAGAAATCGATCATTTGGTTTGGGTTAATACCGAATTTATCGATTACCGCTGGTGTATCCGTCACTTTACCTGTAAAGCTGTCTTCTAGTATTACGCAGTCGTTGACCAACTGCATCATGTCTTTATCACCCGTTGAGATGACCACATGATGGCCTTGCTCGACAGCGCGATGGGCAAGTGTACCGATGATATCATCGGCTTCTGCACCCTCGATCCGCAATAGGGGAATACCTAAGGCAGTGACCAAACGATGAATATAAGGAATTTGCTCTACTAGCTCGATATCGATGGGTGGACGAGCTGCCTTGTAATCAGCAGACATATGATGGCGAAACGTCGGTGATTTGGTATCGAAGCAAACAGCCATGTGAGTAGGATGATAGCGACGCATCAGCTTTAGTAGTGCGTTGAGTGTACCGCGTATCGCATTGGTGATTAGACCCTGCGAGTTTTGCATGATTTTTGGCAAGGCGTGATAAGTGCGGAACAGATAATAGGAGCCATCAACCAAAATAAAAGGTGGCTGATCTTTGTCTACATGACTGGTATCCATCAGCGCCACATTAGGCATGGTATCGAAGTTCGGTAGTGCTTTGGGGTCAAGCGCTTGGTGAGAGTTGTGGTCGTTATCGGTGGTATTGTCAGCTATGTCATCAGTCATAAAAGTCACTTATCAGCTATTAGATAAAAATATATACGCTTATTATAACGATAAAATCAGCGCGTGCCGAACTGCTTAACCGTTACGAGATGTTGTAACGATAATCTTTTTCACCAAGATTTCAAACAAAAAAAGAACCCAGACTAACTGGGTTCTTTTATAATTAATATATTTTTCATTATTAGTTGATAATGGATCTCATAATACGTTATTTTACTTCTGAAGAGACTTCAACATCGATATTACCACGTGTGGCTTTAGAATATGGGCATACTTGATGCGCTTTTTCAACTAACTGTTGAAACTCATCCGCTGACAAGTCTGTATTTTCACCAATGACATGAATTTTGGCTGCAAGCTTATATTCGTGGCCTTCGCCTTGTAGTAAATCTACTTCTATTGAAGTAGTCGAGTCAAATTTTGCCTTTTCCATCTGTTTGACTGCACCAAGTGCACTATCAAAGCAGGCGCTGTAGCCCATAGCAAAAAGTTGTTCTGGATTATTACCTTCTTTTCCGGAGCCTGGTGGTACCATATTGATTTCAAGGTCACTATCGCTTAAGGTTGCTGTACCCATGCGGCCGCCAGTAACAGTAGATTTGGTAGAGTATAAAGATTTCATGACACATCCTTTGTTGTGAGTTTTTATGTTTATATTTAAGTGGTAAATCTTAATATGAAACCTAGCATAACAAATCGCTCACGCAGCTCAGTGCATAGAGAGTAAATATATACTGCTAGTTTGTAAATGAGATTTCGGGCTCAGTTTTATTCGTTTTTAGATTTACAATCTTATCGTACAGTTGTCAAAGAGGTACAATAGCGGTAATGAGCCATATATACGTTATCAGTACGGATAATAGAAATCTGAATCATAAGGACATTGTTTGATGAATAGATGGATTGCGATACCTAGTGTTTGTTTTTTGACGACGCTCGCTTTGATAGGGTGCGAGGAAGAAGACGGCGCTTATGGGACAGCTAGTAGCAAGATTACATTGACAAGCTTTGCTAATAGTTATGATAGCAAAGCCAATGCTACGGCAATTGCGCGAATTGACGAGACGTATCGTACTGGTGCGCGCGAGATCAAAACAACCAATCTCATCAACAGTTATAGCAATCAAAGCCTGAATGATTTAGACAGAACCGTACTGGCAGATGATTTCGAGGGTCGACTTGAAAATAAAGACATCGAGGTTAATAATCGGACGGTCAAACGCCCCATCTATGAAAAAAACACCAATAACCAGCTAGAATACAAAACCACTTATAAGACGCTCAACTTATCGGGTTTGCGTGCGAACAGCTATGTTGCTAGTACAAACGTGAACAATAGATACGGTATTATTACCGACTTAAATAATTATTCTGAAATTCCGACCAATGTTGCTTTTCCTGAAGGGTCAGTTTGTTATATCCCTGTGGTAACCAGTGAGCGTTCGTTTTTGGCTTTTAATGATAAAAACAAGACTGGATACGCCTCCATAGAGAGGTGGATTGAAGTGGCCAAAACCCGCTTTAGTGCTGATAGAGATCATAGAACTTCTCAGTTCGGAGTGGGCATAGGCAATCAGCAACAAGCCGCGCAAGTCATGTTTTTCGAATACGATGATCAGCCTGCTTATGAATATAGCGGTGTTGAGTATGGAAAAGACGTCTATGAGGCAAACTATGTCGCCAAAGGTAGCACTGACCCGAACACAGACAGTCGTTTTGACGTAGTTGATTGTATAATCGTCAATGAAGTAGCTGGCGACTTCTTGGCTGAGCAAATAGAACGCTACTATTGAGATGGAGTGATGGTTATTAGTCGCGCTAATTAAGCAGGATAATCGCAATTTAAAAGCCCAAAAACACGCTTCGTTGAAATAACGGAGCGTGTTTTTTTATACGCTAATTCTGCACCCTGATGCTAAATCCGCTACAATACGCCCATTATTTATTTTATTTATTTAGAGTCACTTCTAAATCACATAACTGTTGAAGCTGAAAATTATGAGCGTAGATCCAAAGAAATTAAACAAAGAAGTTGCTAAGCGCCGCACCTTTGCCATTATCTCGCATCCCGATGCTGGTAAGACCACCATGACCGAAAAACTCCTGTTGTGGGGTCAAGCGATTCAGGTAGTGGGCGAAGTAAAAGGCCGTAAGACAGATCGTCATGCAACCTCAGATTGGATGAGCATGGAGCAAGAGCGTGGTATCTCGATTACGACGTCTGTCATGCAGTTTCCGTATAAAGACCATATGGTCAACCTACTAGATACCCCAGGTCACGCCGACTTTAGTGAAGATACCTACCGTACTTTGACCGCAGTGGATAGTGCGCTGATGATGGTCGATGGTGCAAAAGGTGTCGAAGAACGAACCATCAAGCTGATGGAAGTGTGCCGTATGCGCGATACGCCTATTATCTCATTTGTCAACAAGCTAGATCGTCAGATTCGTGAGCCGCTTGAGTTGCTTAGCGAAATCGAAGCCGTTCTAAAAATCAAATGTATCCCAGTGACTTGGCCTATCGGTATGGGTCAAGACTTCATTGGCGTCTATCATTTGACTGAAAATAAAACTTACTTTTATGAAAAAGGTAATGGCGGCAAGATGACGGTCTCTGAGACCAGAGAAGGCTACGATTATCCAGATATCCGTGAGCGTCTAGGACAGTTGATGTTTGACGCTTTCGAAGAGTCGCTTGAGCTGGTACAGATGGCGCTAGAAGAGTTCAGTGTTGAAGCATTTTTGGCTGGCGAGATGACGCCAGTATTGTTTGGCACGGCATTGGGTAACTTTGGGGTAAACATGGTACTTGATACCTTGGTCAAATATGCACCGCCGCCAAAAGCTCATCCAACGACTGAGCGTGAGGTATCAGCCACCGAGACAGATTTTACAGGCTTTGTCTTTAAGATTCAGGCCAATATGGATCCGCGTCACCGTGACCGCATTGCGTTCTTGCGAGTGTGCTCTGGTAAGTACGAGAAGGGCATGAAAATGAAGCATGTGCGTCTGGGTAAAGACGTACGTATTGCCGATGCTTTGACCTTTTTAGCAGGTGACCGCGAGGCGCTAGAAGAAGCCTATCCGGGTGATATCATTGGTTTGCATAACCATGGCACCATCTCTATCGGTGACAGCTTCACTGAAGGCGAAGAGTTGAGCTTTACGGGTATTCCGCATTTTGCTCCTGAATTGTTCCGCCGTGTAGTACTAAAAGATCCGCTTAAATCAAAAGCGTTGCAAAAAGGTCTACAGCAGTTGAGTGAAGAGGGTGCCACGCAGGTATTTATGCCGCAGATTAATAATGATTTGGTTTTGGGTGCGGTCGGTGTCCTACAGTTTGAAGTGGTCGCGCATCGTCTAAAAGAAGAGTACAAAGTTCAATGTACCTTTGAGCCAGTATCGATAGCTACGGTACGCTGGATTCATTGCGATGATGAAGTAGCATTGGCGAAGTTCAAGAAGAAAGCTCATGACCAATTATCAATAGATGGTGGTGGTTATTTAACGTACCTTGCACCATCACGTGTTAACTTACAGTTGATGCAAGATCGTTATCCAGAAGTGACTTTTAGCAGTACGCGTGAGCATTAAAATCAGCCACATCGCTGTATTGTTTATCTATTAAGACACGCTAGCCGTGTCTTTTTTATTGTCTGTTATTTATGTGATAAATGCGAGGAGATAAGCATTTAATTGTCAACAGAACCTTAAAAACACAAACAGTGTTCCTACAATACAGTGCAATTGTTACGGTAGAATGATAAACAACATTTTATATTTATAAAAGAGGACATATGCACACTACGACTCAAACTGATGATAAATCTATATCGGCTGATCTATTTTCGATAAAGGTAAGCCAGAGACGTTCAATTGCTATGTTGACTGGCAGCCTATTATTAAGTGCCGTTAGCATGTCGGTAAATGCAGGAAGTTTTATTAGCAGCACTGAATATCTACTGTATCAACTACCCAGTAATATACAAGAGACGTGTGACAAGCGTGATAACTGTCCAGAGATTGAAGTTAAATATCTCAAAAGCAGTCAAAACTGGATAGATGAGATTGCCAATGCCCGTATCGATAACTTAGTCGTCAATAGTCAGATGACAGAGTCAGCACCTATTAAGGGTAAAATCAGCGAAAAAGAAGTTAAAGATGCTCTTGATAGCTTTGTGAGTTCGCAATTCCAAGATATGCCTGATGATGTGTCATGGGGTTATAATCTGATGGTAGCGCCCAATTATCTAGGTCATGTCGATGACTTTGAACTGTTTGAGATAAGCTCTTACGTCTATACTGGCGGTGCACACGGCATGCCTTATAGCGAGTACCTAGTATTTGACCCAAGTACCAAAAAGCAAGTCACGCTTGACGATATGCTTATCTCAGGTAAAAAACCTCGTTTTGAGGCGCTTGCCTATGATGCGTATAAAGGATGGGTCAAAACGGTTGCCGAAGACGTGAGCAGTTATGAGAAAAACTGGCCATTTACGTTAAGCGATAATGTGACTTTGACAGATACAGGCGTTAGCATTCGTTATCAGCATTATTCTATCGGCCCATATGCTTACGGTATGCCTGTCCTTAATATCCCCTATAGCAAGCTTGATAAAGTTATAAAACCTCGCTTTATACCAAAGTAAATGCTGTATGGTGTTTGAGGAAAGTACTTAATAAACCGTGCTAGGCAAATATTATTAAAAAAATAGCGACAATACTTATCATAAATTGGCAGTAATATTTTAGAGTTATTATTTTTAGCATCATTGGATATTCAATAGAAAAATAAGGAGTTATAACATGACAAACGAGACAGACAGTATGAATACGGCAGCAAGTACAACTTGGCAGCTGAATGCATTGACGGAAGCATTAGGTGACCTGACACTGACGGTTAGTGATAGCTTATCTATAGGTCGTGGTAGTGATAACGACGTAGTACTAGGTAGCAAGCAGGTCTCTCGCAACCATGCAGTGCTCAGTGTGCTAGATGGTCAGTTGTACGTGAAGGACTTAGACTCTTCTAATGGCACGTTTATCAATGAGCAACGTATTGCAGGTAATGAATCTAGTCATCTAAAAGCAGATGATACGCTTGGCTTTGCAAGTTTTAGCTTTCAAGTGCAGGCATCTGCTGCACCTGTGACGACGTCAGAGAGTGAAACGCTAGCGCCAGTAGTCACAGAAGAGCCAGTAGCAGATATACATGAAAATGCTGACACAGCTGCCTTGACAGAAACTCCTGCTAGTGAGCCTGTGACCGAAAAGCAAGTAGTTGAGGAAAGCGTTCTTGAAGAAAGTTCCAGCAAAGAAGCTCTAATTGAAGAAGAGCCGATCATAGAGCAAACAGGTAATGAGCCAGTGATCAAAGAAACTGGTATCGAAGAAATGTTACCTGCTAAAGATGATACTGTACCTGTAGAGCCCTTACCTGTAGATGCCGGCTCAGATATGACCGAAGAATCAGTAACCCCTACGCACGAAACCGTTGAACCAGCTGTTGAAGAGCTAGCTACTGAAGAAGCCGTTGCTACAGAGCCAGTTGTCAAAAAAACAGGGATTGATGAAGTACTGTCTGACGCGGATGTGGCATCGCCTACGCCAGTAGAAGAAACGCCAGTTGCCACAGAGGTAGTAACTGACACATCTGTACCAATAACAACTGAAACAGAAGCTGGGACGACTACAGAGCCATCACAGGCAGCATCTACTGATAGCGCGCCAGTGGTAGAAAAGCAGCCAGCAGTGCATGAAGAATCAGTAATGCGTGAAGAGCCAGCAGTCCAAGACGAACACGACAAAACGACAAAAACAGAGTTACAAGAAGAAGCTGACCCTGAAGTTTTAAAAGCCAAACAAGCAGCTAGCGCCCAGTTTTCAGGCACGGCTAATTTAGGGCAGCCGCGCGATCTTGGTACCGAAGGCAACAATGCGATGGATCAAGAAATCAGCAACCCTGCCCATGCAGGTCATGTAGAGAAAAAAGCAAGCGGCGGCTGGTTTATATGGGTATTTGTGACCATTCTAATTATCGGTTTGGCCTTATGGTTGTTTAATATGGGCGGTGCATAATTCAATTTTACACTCGGTCTTTGTCGTAATTTTTGACAGAGGCCCTTGTGTGCCTACCGTTTTTTAAACAAATGACTCATTATAGCGTCGATATTTTAGCGAATATTGGCGCTATATTTTATAGAGCAGCTTATAGTTTTATTATTGCCTATAAGGTGCTAAGAGAGCGCTATTATGATGACTTTTGAAGAATACCAAGCTTTTAGAGATAGAGGCTTTAGTCACGCACCGTTAGTAAAAAAACGTCTGATGGATGCGCAGACTCCCGTATCTGTATTCTCCAAAGTACGTGATCTAAACGGCTCTGCCTATCTGTTTGAGTCTGTGGTAGGCGGTGAGCGCTGGGCACGATACTCCATGATTGGATTGGGTAGTGATCTGATTTTGCAGTACGCTGATGGCAATATGACGACCAAACGAAACGATCATATTGATACAGAGACAGTAGAGAATCCTTTTGATTACCTACGTGAGCTGATGGCGCAATATCATATGCCAACCGCTGAAGATGTGCCGACGATGCCGAGCTTTAGCGGCGGCCTAGTCGGTTACTTTGGATATGATATGGTACGTGTTATTGAGCCAAGTGTCGGCTTATCTGATGCGGCCAACCCAATGTCGATGCCAGATATGTGGCTGATGCTTTCGATGAGCATTATTGTATTTGATAATTTAGAGAATACGCTATCAATCATCGTCTATGCTGATTGCCAGTCTGAGGATGGCTACAGTTCAGCTATCCGTGAGCTAGAACAAATCGAAGAAAAGCTAGCAGAGCCATCCAATTTGCGCGCACCTGTAATGCCTACGCCTAAATTTATATCGCAAACAGGTGCCGAAAAATACTGTAGCGATGTCAATAAAATAAAGGATTACATTGCCGCAGGTGACGTCATACAGGTAGTGCCAGCGCAGCGATTGACAGCGGACTATACAGGCGACTCTCTAGCCGTCTATCGTGCGCTTCGCTACCTTAATCCGTCGCCTTATCTGTTCTTGGTGCATGGCTATACACTCGATGATCACAAACGCTTTGATATTATCGGTGCTTCTCCTGAAATCCTATCCCGTATCGAAAATGGCAAAGTGACGGTAAGGCCGCTAGCAGGGACACAGCAACGTGGCCGAGATGAAGCTGAAGATCTAGCGCTTGAGCAAGAGCTGCTAAATGATGAAAAGGAGACAGCCGAGCATTTGATGCTCATTGATTTGGGTCGCAATGATATTGGCCGCGTTTGCGAGTATGGCAGTGTCAAAGTCACAGAAAAGATGTTTATAGAGCGCTACTCACAAGTAATGCATATCGCATCTAACGTTGAGGGCACGATACGAGCTGACAAAGATGCACTAGATGTGTTTTGCGCTACCTTTCCAGCTGGTACGCTATCGGGTGCACCCAAAATCCGCGCCATGCAAATTATCGATGAGATAGAACCAGTACGTCGAACAGTGTTTGGTGGCTCAGTTGGTTATCTAGGTTGGAATGGTAATATGGACACGGCCATTGCTATCCGTACTGCGGTGATGCGCCGTGGTGAGATACATATTCAAGCTGGAGCAGGGGTCGTTGCTGATTCTGTGCCAGAAAAAGAATGGGATGAAACCAATAAAAAAGCATTGGCATTAATAAAAGCGGTAGAAATGGCCTGTAATGGCTTGCGTATTCGCTAATTAAATAGCCAGTGATATGGCAAAAATAAAGGCTGCAAGTAAAAAGCCAATTTATTGCCATATTTTTATTTATAAAAAAACCAGCTTAATCAGTGACTTAAATATTTATATTAAATTAATTTAAAAAAAGATGAAAAAGTACTTGCGCATCTCAAAAAATTTGATAGAATAGCCACCACTTTAAGAGAACAAGCCGACTTAGCTCAGTTGGTAGAGCAACTGACTTGTAATCAGTAGGTCGCCAGTTCGATCCCGGCAGTCGGCACCATCTCTCTTAAAGTAGCTTTTTATGAATTTGTCTTAAATGTAAGTCATTTTTGTTCAAAGCAACCTAAGGTGGGGTTGGGGAGCGGTCAAACCCAACAGACTGTAAATCTGTCGCGAAAGCTTCGAAGGTTCGAATCCTTCCCCCACCACCATATTTTCTAAAGTTTGTCATAGCGCCAAGCATACTCTCTATATCTCATAACTCTCGATTAGAGTTATCCTGAATAAGAGTAAATGCGGGTGTGGTATAATGGTAACACCTTAGCCTTCCAAGCTAATGACGCGGGTTCGATTCCCGCCACCCGCTCCATATATACACCATCGCAAAGCATAACAATAAATCATCACGAGAGTCAGTAATTATTGCTGCATCGTGATATTTTTTTTAGTGCAACTCAAAGGTTTCAATATACGCTCATATAGCTCAGCGGTAGAGCACTCCCTTGGTAAGGGAGAGGTCTCGAGTTCAATTCTCGATATGAGCTCCATTTATTGTTTATACCTTTTATGCTTGTTTTGCTATTTATATAACTTTGCGTCGATATCGAAATTATAGAATATTGAAATATATAACAGTAGTGCGGTAGACAATGATTCAAAGGTGACACTGAGGTGTTGCCTTTTAGTGCTGTCAGTATATTAATAAATATTGGTTTTGATGGTCTTATATAGAGAAGACTAAAACTAATAGGTCAGTATGCAGACATTAATACATTATTTTTTGCATTTTGGTTTTCCTCTTTTTATCGCGATTGCGTTTTTTAGAAGAGAGTGGAAAAAAGCATATCTGATTTTGCTTGCGACCATGCTGGTTGATATAGATCATCTGGTAGCACACCCAATATTTCAGGCAAATAGATGTAGCATTAATTTTCATCCGTTACATACTTATTATGCGATGCTAATGTATTTTGTTTTACTCTTTCTTCGTAAGCCTTTTAATATCATTGGAACTGGATTGCTGTTCCATATGTTAACGGATTTTACGGATTGTTTGATGATGTCGGTCAGCTAATATCGCGACCTTGCATATCAAGATAATTATACGGTTATAAGAAAGGTTATAATCAATCGAGCTTTATATCTACTAGCTAGAGAGAAGTTGATTTCGATTGAGAGATGTATGACTATTTAAGACAAGTCAGCGTATAATAACGGATACAAGAATTAGTTCGGAGCATTGTTTAAGCAGTGGTTCGTGCGGTTGATAGCTAGGTTTATGATGATTTAATTCTATTATGAGCCATTAAACAGCTTTTTATTGATCATTCACCAAAAAAAGAGGAAATACCCATGGCAAAGGCCAAGTTTGAACGTAACAAGCCACACGTCAACGTCGGTACAATCGG
>NZ_JASMRK010000009.1:0-132462 GCF_041431295.1 Psychrobacter sp. Arc9
AATGTCAGATTGAGTAGTCATTGCTTATTCTCCTGTTAATGGATTATAAGCAGTTACACAGTTTTTAGGAAACTCCCCTTTTATCGCTTCCTTTTCCTCAAATTCGGTATCAGGTTGGATAGAAAATCGTGAACCACTTTTCTGGTTAGTCATAAGTAGTGGAACAGCACCCACTTTAGAGTGAATCTGAAATGCTTCACCATTTTTACCAAATGCTCCATGCGCCATGTAGTTTCTTACCTGCTTTTTAATCAAACCTAACTTATCATAATGTGGTCTAATCAACTTGTTTTGAACATCTAAACAAGCTTTAAATTTGTTTGCCCAGTTATCTTGAGCAAGTCGTTCTACATCTTCTCCTGTTAATAAAGAACCTTTTAATATTGCAGCATGAATAAATATATGTTCAGTAAAACTATAGAACGCATCAATGGCTGATAACGCTAACCACTGTTTCTCCTTTTTAAGCTTTTGAGAATCTGAATACACACTGAAGTAGTTTTCAAAATTCCATGACTCTTGTACTGTGTTGTTATGAGATATACTTTCTTGCTCTTTTCTTTTGTACTCTTCAATAAGAAAGGTATATCTATCATATAACTTCAGACTATGATTTAACACGTTGAGCTGAGAGTCCTTTGCAGCTTCATTTGCAACCCAATCGAAATATGGTTTAGCTACTTTCACAGCATTATTTATTTTTCTAACAATCTCTTGGCATTCCTTTTTTTGACTTTCCTTGTCTGCTACAAAGAGTCCCATCCCTAGTTTCCTATGTTCTAAAACATAAGCAACTCCGTTATAATCAATTGGTATCGACCAAGCAACTTTTTCAAATCGACCTAAGTTTTTGAAACCCAGTAAGTCAACGAAAAGAAAGTATATTAAGTAGTAAGGAGGTAAGTCATCTCCTACGTCTGCTCGAACAGCCTTAAAAAGAAAGTCCTTATCTGCTTTAGTGCCTTTTTCAACAGCACAATCAATAGGGTTAAGAATTTTTTGAATTTTATTTTTTAAAATATCTATATCATTCGGTAATGTCATCACGTTTTTTAGCTCCTAATTAGTTCTACTCTATTTAATTACCAAACACAAAAACCTTAGTCACTAAATTACCTTAATTTAGTATAGCTAAATACAGCTTTGGTTTTTACATTTACCTCATTAATTCGCTGGACTAAAAGCTCAGCCTACGACTGATCATGCTACTAAGAAAATCCCATCATCGTTAGGTTGGGTAAGCAAGAAAGGACTGCTGACTCCAGTAGAAGGCTTTCATTTAGGGCTGGATTTGAGACAGTATGTCACTGAAGTGAAAGATTTTTTAGGTGGTTTGCTCGTATCATAAAGGGGTGTTTGTTCATTATCGGCTATCCGTCAAGAGCTTACTAAGAGTGCGTTTTGATTTTTGGCATGGTTGAGGCAACGTGTGAATTGGCTCAAGGGTAAAGCTAAAAGGCTGATCTACGTTAAACACCCAATAATTTCCTATTAATTTACCATCTGTCGTTTGCAGATTATCTCGTGGTACATGGTTGATAGAGAAATGATTTTTATCAGCGTTATACCAGATACCCATCGCGCGCAAATCTTTCTCATCGTTATAACTTAGCGTTAGCTGTGGCTGAATTTGGTTGTTTACCGTTGCTAGCGTTATCGTCTTACTAGGAAAAGGCGCTAATGCTTTTGCCCAGCCAGTACCCTGCTGTGAGTGAGCAGATACGCTAGCCCACTGTTGTCTGACGTAGGTTGCATCTATATCCGAGTGGACAATAGCAAATAAGTCTTATTGAGTGATTTCTATTATTTGGCGCCGAGGGTATACCGTCACAGTCGTTTTATCGGCCGCAATGGTATTGTTTTCCATTCCCAAAAAAGAAGTCAGTGCAAAGAAAATAATGGCGATTTGTTCCATGAGTTACTCTACTTTTTTAACGGATCAACTTTAAATAGCTACCTCTAAAATGCTAAGGCTAAGATGCAAATATCTACACAAGATCAAGATATCAGCAGACTAAAAGTTAACCTTCCATCTCACCAACCAACCACTGTTCAAAATCATTCACCTGCGCTGCCAATTCAGATTGCGCTTTTGCTAGTTCAGCGAGCGCATGTTTTATCTCATGCTTATTATATTTAACACCAGTCAATGTATTTTTAAGCAGGTCGATAAGCTCAATATTTAGCGCATCAGAGAAGATGACAACTTCGGTAATCACGGCTTGCTTCACATCCATATGCACATCCATCATGCCCCAATCAAAGCGCGTCTCAATATGATGAGTAAATTCAGGCGTTTTACCAAAGCGCCAATCCCAATCCGCCATTTGTTGATAGTAAGCGTTTAGCGTCGGTTGCTTAGCAAGGCTAGCCTCATCTAATTGCTCGACCTGTGTAGTCTCTCCATGATATTCACAAAACGCTTCGATAATCGCCTCAGACAATGTCTCGTGATTGATAGCCTCATTAAAATCTACCAAGTTTGCCACACGAGCGCGCACAGATTTGATGCCTTTCGCTTTTAGCTTTAGCGGATGCGGGTTTAGATAGTCGCCAAGCTTTTGCATGTTGGCATTGACCAGCAATGTGCCATGATGAAAGCTGCGATCGGCGGCATGTCTAAATGCGCTGCCCGATATTTTGCGGTCGCCGACCTGCATATCGTTACGACCAGACAGCGTGGCGTCTATGCCGAGTTTTTTAAGTGCATTGATGATGATAGTGAAGTTTGCTTCTTGATCGTAAGCATCACTGGGCGATAAAAAGGTAAAGTTGGTGTTACCCAAGTCATGGAATACTGCGCCGCCGCCGCTCTGACGCCGTGCTAAAAATACATCGTCTGCGTCCATCTTATCGGTTTTGCACTCTACCCATGGATTTTGTGAGCGTCCAATGACCACGGTCTCAGAGTTACGCCATAAAAATAGGGTATGTGAGTCGGGATTGAGCGTATTAAATATCCAATCTTCGGTGGCAAGATTAAACCAAGGATTGGTCACAGCAGATTTTAGGATGCGCAGTTTCATGTATTTGACTCTTTAATAAACTGGGTTGGTGAGTAGGTTTTATGAATAGGTAGCATCATTCTTACCGATGCAGGGTTGTAATTCAATGGCTGTCTAACAGGAAGGTTGATTTTATCAGTGGCTTTGACAGTAGTGAAGACGTTGAGCATATAGAGAAAACGGTGAAAAAATTTTATAGAGGATGGGGCTAAGGTTGATGCTTCAGTTTTTAGCAGGCGGCAATAAAAGCCAAGCAAAACGCTCAGCTTTATTGCACTATAAATTGCCAGAGTATTTTGTTCTATTTAGCACAAATCTCCCACTGCGATTTTGTACTAAGATAACATTGCATAACCGCTTTACCAGACTGCGCATAGGCATCACTGACGATACGCTGATTGGTTGGCAGACGATATCTGATGATTGCTGGCTCGTCATTGACGGTGGTCGTCCATCCAGTCACTTCATTACGGTCATTATAATTTGCACTGGTAGAGGTTGCCATTTTGCCAAATCCTGGCAGGTTATAGGAGACCTGTCTAAAACTATAACTCATCGCTGCACCCTCAGCGCCCTCATACTGACAGTTTAGCTTTTTTTGCAGTTTATCTTGTTTATAAACATAGCAGGTGGTCTCATCTGAGAACTGACCAACCCCGCAAAAACCTGCCGTTGCAACTGACATCATACCGACAAATAACGCTATCCTTTTCATAATCATTCCTCAATAATTTATAAATCCTACTAATGATGTTTGCCATCTATTTTTTGTATTGCCAAATACTAACCAATACCTTTTAGATAGTAGAAAATTAGTAAACAAATATCAACTAATATATTTTGAGAAAATCTTGAATTGATTTATCAGAGCTACTTTTAACATCAGTATTATTAAGAGTAGCTGTTATAAGGTAGTGCTATAAGCAGGATTTGCTATGATCGTGAATCTGTTTTTATAGGTATTGAACGGATGACTTACTTAAGGGTGACTTTGGAGTTCTTTAGTATGTGAATAGAAAGGTGCTGGGATAGGCTAAAGTATAAGAAATATAGGATAGGCGCTGCTTACTGCATGGTGCTCAATAAAAGGGATTTGTCCAAATTTACAGATTATCAAAAAGGTGAAAGTCTTAAAGCTGTGCTAGAAAAATTAATAAGCGGATAAAAACTCACTATAAATTTTATAAAAAATTACCCATCAAACAATTAAAAAGTTATCATCATGAATTTTTAATCACATGATAGTTTTTACAACGCATCAGACGCTTATGACCGACACGAGTTGGCAAACGCAGTCTAAGCGCTTAATAGGATTACCCAATGACCAACCGTGATCTCATCATCTTTGTGACACTCTCTTTTATGTGGTCACTCTCCTTCGTTTTTTATCGTATCGGCGTGCCTGAGTTTGGCTCATTGGCATTCGCCAGTTTGCGTGTGATATTCGCCGGATTGGTCATGTTGGTCTTTGTATTATTAAATAAGAAAAACAGAGTCGGCATCAAGGAGCATTGGAAAATGCTGGCGCTCGTTGGCTTGTTTTCAGCAGCGCTGCCTTTTGTGTTGTTCTCGTTTTCCGCGCAATCAGTGAACGCAGGCGTGCTAGCCGTGCTAAATGCTTCTGTACCGATGATGAGTGGTTTTATCGCTAGAGTCTTCTTTAAAGATAGGCTATCAAAAAAACAAGCACTCGGTTTGGTCATTGGGGTGATTGGGGTAATCGTACTGATGAGCGAAAGCTTGTTTGGTGGCGGCGAGCCAGGCAAAGGATTGATCGAAGGACTCCTACCGATGGGCTACGCGCTACTAGCCTGTGTAGGTTATGCGCTTGGGGCCAACATCACCAAGAACTATCTGTACGAAGTATCGCCAGTCGCTATCACTGCAGGCTCGCTCATTATCGGTAGTATTATTATGCTGCCTGTGGCTTTTAATGAGTTCCCTTATGGTAAAGATGTCAGCATAAAGGCGTGGGTATCCGTGATCTGTATCGGTGTATTTTCGACCGCCATTGCGCTTATCTTTATGAATCAGCTGATTAAAAATATTGGCCCGACGCGCGCCACCAGTATTACTTTAGTCATCCCAATTTTTGCTATTATTTTAGGGTATCTATTGCTTGGCGAGGCGCTAAATATACAAGCTATCATTGGTTCGATTGTGATATTGATCGGCACATATCTGTCATTAGAGCTATCAATTAAGAAAATGCTAAAGCCAAAAGACAAGACCCAGACGAACAGTATTTAAGGCTTAGTAAACAGTCTTCGTAGTAAACAGATACGAATATTTGTATAGGTGAATATTGTTGTATCTGTTTGTAAATATTGCTTGGAATAATGAAATCTATCCCCTATAAATGTAGGCGCTAAACGTAGATTTACTAATGATATTATAAGTTTTTCTAAACAGCATTCGATAATAATCAGTATGAATGATGGTTGCTATAACTAAAGATCATAAATAGCGACAATAACCAATAGGACAGATTATGGCACACGATATTTTATTTGAGCCTGTAAAAATGGGCACACAAACGCTAAAAAACCGCATTATGATGGCCCCACTGACACGTCTGCGTGCCGTTGAGCCAGGCGATGTCCCTATCACATGGGCAGCAGAGTACTACTCGCAGCGTGCAGGGGCGGGCCTTGTCATCACTGAGGCAACGCAAGTATCGTTTCAAGCAAAAGGCTATGCAGGCGCACCAGGGCTACATACTCAAGATCAAGTCACTGCATGGAAAGCCATCGTTGACAATGTCCATGCCAAAGGTGGCAAGATCGTCGTCCAGCTATGGCACACAGGACTTGTCTCACATGAAAGCGTACAACCTGAACGCCGTGCGCCAATTTCAGCCTCAGATGTCGATGTAGGTATCCGTACCTCATTGCGTGATAGTGACAACCAAGCCATTCGCGCGGATGCCACGCCGCCGCGCCCAGCCAGTCTTGATGAGATTCAGCAAGTGGTTACTGACTTTGCGCATGCAACCAAGTGCGCGCAGGAAGCGGGGTTTGATGGTATTGAGATTCATGGCGCGCATGGTTATTTGCTGCATCAGTTTTGGGCCGAGCATACCAATCAGCGTGACGATGAGTACGGTGGTAGCCGCGAAAACCGCGCGCGTCTAACCTTGGACGTGATTGATGCTTGCGTAGAGGCATGGGATGCTGATCACGTGGGTATTCGTATTTCACCACTTGGCACGTTCAACAATGTTGAGGGAGGCTACGAAGAAGACGATAACATTTGGCTGATTGAACAAATCAATAAGCGTGGTCTAATGTATTTGCATCTGTCAGAGCCAGACTGGGCAGGGGGTACGCCGTATAGCGAAGACTTCCGTAAGCGTGTGCGTGCTGCTTTTGATCAGACCATCATCGCGGCGGGTGGCTATGATGCGGACAAAGCTGAGAAGAACATCAAAGCAGGCTATATCGATGCGGTAGCATTCGGTCGTGATTATATTGCCAACCCTGATCTCGCTGAACGTATTCAAGAGGGCGCACCGCTCAACGAGCAGCATCCAGAGAGCTTCTATGGTGGCAGCACGGTTGGCTACACTGATTATCCGTTTCTAAAGCAGGCGCAGTAATCTAGTCATCAGTTTTGATGATTAAGTAATTACTGACGTATAAAAGAAGCCACCTGACGATAGCCGTTAGGTGGCTTCTTTTTGCGTAAGCGTTAAGGTTTATCAGAACGTCTTATTTAGTAGAAATGTTTATTCACATTGGTTTTTTACTTACCAAAGTTGCCGATCTGATAATCGCGAAAAGTCTGTCGTAGCTCTTCCTGCGTATTCATCACAAAGGGGCCATAACCTGCGACGGGTTCTCCAATAGGCTCGCCGCTTAGCAGTAGCAGTTTGACACCTCCCTGCGCGTCTCTAGAGTAGGTGAGCTCAATGCTATCAGTAGTCGAATGAGAGGGAGTTTTAGATTCTGTATTGATATGGATAGGCGCTGAAAACTGAATCAAGTCGCCCGCACTGACGGCTGTGCCATTGACCAGTAGCTGACCTTCTTGTATCAGTAGCAGCGTATTGTGTGTATTTGGAACTTGTATCGAGGTCGTGCCTGCGGTATGTAGCGCGACATCCCACATATTAATCGGGGTAAATGTCGTTGCCGCACCTGTTATACCGTGCCAGTCACCGGCAATGATAGCAACTTGGCCTATAATGGTTTGTTTCTGAGCGTCTTGATCATTGATATCTTGATCGTCTATCAACTCGATGATAGGTATGTCGGCCCGTTTGATAGACTGATATTTGGGGTCAGTCAGCTTGTGCTTACTTGGCAGATTGACCCACAGCTGCACCATACTGAAGATGCCACCGCGCTGCCCAAATGCCTCAGAGTGAAACTCTTCATGCAAGATACCGCGTCCAGCAGTCATCCACTGTACATCACCTTCTAAAATATCACCGCGCCCACCTGTCGAATCTACATGACTAATCTCACCTGCATAAGCAATGGTGACAGTTTCAAAACCTTTATGTGGGTGTTGACCAACGCCATGTGGCTGCATTTTATAAGCGGGGTTGGGTGAAAACGTTGTTGGCTTGGCATAGTCTAATAATAAGAAAGGATCAGTACGGCTATAATCAAGGTCTGGATTGTCATCTAGATGACTGATCAGAGTTTTTACAAAAAAGCCGTCACCTACCCAGTGCGACTCTTTTTCACCGTGAATGTGTTTAATTGAACGCATGGGTCACCTCATTAGTCTAATTAGAATTACTATCAATAGAAAAGCTATTATTAAGTAATACTACTATGAATATAAGAGTAGATTGTATGAGTTTTTATTACTATTTCATTCCTAGGGCTGTCAGCAGCGATTAAGCAAATGTTAAACACTTATAAGTGTCCATGATTAGACGGTCTCACCACTCACAAAACCACTTGCCCATGCCCACTGAAAATTATAACCACCAAGCCAGCCGGTCACATCAAGCACTTCACCGATAAAGTATAAGCCGTCTTGTAAATTGCTTTGCATCGTTTTTGAAGAAACCTCATCAGTTTTGACGCCGCCGCGTGTGACCTCAGCGGTACGGTAGCCTTCCGTGCCAGAAGGTTTGAGCTGCCAACCATTAAGGGTAATACCAAGCTCTGTGAGACGTTCGTCTTTAATATTAGCAAGCTCCGTATCTTTGATGTCTTCCCACAGATGCGTCTGTAGTGCTGCTAATAGCTTCTTGGGTAATGCATTATCTGTGTTTTCTGCCAATACGGTACGAATAAGCTGGCGTGGATGTGACTTTTTGCGAGCAAGTAAAAGCTCAGTGACGTCTATTTCAGGCAACAAATTGATACTGATGGTTTCCCCAGTCTGCCAATAGTTGGAGAGCTGTAGCATGGCAGGGCCAGAGAGACCACGATGGGTAAATAGGACGGGCAATTTAAAAGAGATACGCTCATTACTGGCAATAACTGGCAAACTGATACCAGCCAAAGCACGAATAAGATCGCCTGTTTTGTCAGTGAAGGTAAAGGGTACAAGGCTAGCGTCAGTTGGCACAAGAGTATGCCCGAACTGCTGCGCCAACTCATAGCCGATACCACTTGCTCCCATGGTCGGGATAGATAGTCCACCAGTGGCGATGACTAAAGACTCACAGCTATAGCCTGTTTGCGAAGATTGAGTGCCGTTCGCAATGTCTTTTTTACCAAGCTTTTTACTCGTCGTTAGATAAAAGCGTTCGCCTTTATCATGAGCAGCAGTTTTAACGTGATCAATCTGAGCATTAAGCTTTACTTGTACGCCTACAGCCGTGCATTCATCTAGCAGCATAGACAAGATATCTTGTGCCGAGTCGTCACAGAACAGCTGACCGTGTTCGCGTTCATGGTAGGCAATCTTATGCGACTCTACCATGCCGATAAACTCCCAACTTGGGTAACGACTTAGCGCTGATTTGCAGAAGTGGGGATTGGCACCAATAAAGTGCTCAGGCTCTACAAAGTAATTGGTGAAGTTGCAGCGACCACCACCTGACATCAAAATCTTTTTACCAGCTTTATTGGCATGATCCAAAACCAATACGCGGCGACCGCGCCGTCCGGCAGTCAGTGCACAGTACAACCCTGAAGCGCCAGCACCAATAATAACGACATCATAGTGAGTATGGTTTTGTGCATTGCGTTGATTAGTCATTGCGGTCTCGTAAAACGATGGGGTGAAAAAAGTATAACCAGGCCAAGCATTGTTTTTATTAAAAACGCGGCTGACATTTTGTTAAATGAAGCAGTATGTTTAGTGTAGCTATTGTCCATATTTCACTAAAGGTTACAAGGATTAAATGCCCTAAGCCATACGCTGTTACCGTGTGATCACAACCAGCTGTCATTTTAGTACTATCGTTATGATAGCTGCCCCTATAAATAGCATTATACGTACCAGTATAAGTACTAATATAATTATCTAAACATACAGATGTACAGTGAAATTGTTATGTTTGGCTTTTGATGTCTTGCAACGGTCACGCTTATTTGTCAAACTAACGATGAGCGTCACACATTATGGAAGATGACTCTTATCGCTTACATGGGGCGCGTCATAGACGTTTATCCGTGTAGGTCATAATAATTAAAAGGGACCCAACACTATGACTCAGAAATCATTTCCTATCTCAGCCGAGTTTATGGCTGCTGCCAATACCACACCTGAACAGTACCTCAAAGACTACGGACAATCCATCGAATCAACAGAAGCAAGTGATGCTTTTTGGGCGAAGCGCGCTGAGCTAATCGATTGGATAAAGAAACCGACCAAAGTCAGTAATGTCAATTATGACTTAGACGATTTTAGCATTAAATGGTTTGAGGATGGTGAGCTGAATATTTCAGTCAACTGTCTCGACCGTCACCTCGAAGAAAACCCATACAAGCCTGCTATCATCTGGGAAGGCGATCACCCTTCGTTGCACAAAATTATTTCTTTTAAAGAATTGCACGAAGCTGTCTGCCGCTTAGGTAATTCATTGCGCAAGCTTGGCGTTGTAAAAGGTGACCGCGTAACTTTATATATGCCGATGATACCGGAAGCCATGGTAGCGATGCTGGCATGTGCGCGTATCGGTGCGGTACATTCAGTGGTGTTTGGTGGTTTTTCTGCCGAGAGTTTGGGTAATCGCTTGATAGACAGTCGCTCAAAAGTTGTTATTACCGCTGACGAAGGTTTACGCGGCGGCAAGCACACACCGCTCAAAGCCAATGTCGATCACGCACTCGACATGGATGGCACTGAGAGTGTCGAAAAAGTCATTGTCGTTCATCGTACGGGTAACTCTATACCGATGAGTGGGCGCCGTGATGTGTGGTATCACAATTTGGTCGATGGTCAATCAGAGATCTGCGAGCCTGAAGTTATGAATGCCGAAGACCCACTATTTTTATTATATACTTCTGGCTCGACTGGTAAGCCAAAAGGTGTAGTGCATACTACAGGCGGCTATATCACCTATGCTATCTCAACGTTCCGTGATGTTTTTGATATCAAAGAAGATGACGTCTACTGGTGTACGGCAGATGTAGGCTGGATTACTGGCCACACGTACTCAACCTATGCACCATTGGCCAATGGCACGACAACGGTAATGTTTGAAGGTGTACCAGAGCATCCAACATGGGCGCGTATCGGTCATATCATTGATAAGCATGACGTGACTATTTTATACACTGCACCGACAGCCATTCGCGCGATGATGAAAGAGGGCGACGCTTTCGTTCGAGAGTCGGATCGTTCTAGTTTGCGTCTGCTAGGGTCGGTCGGTGAGCCGATCAACCCAGAAGCGTGGGACTGGTACTACAATGTCGTCGGTGATGGTAAATGTCCTATCGTCGATACATGGTGGCAGACCGAGACTGGTGGCATCTTAATGGCACCAATACCAGGCACGGTCGATCTCAAACCGGGCGCGGCAATGACACCACTATATGGCGTCAAACCAGAAGTCGTCGATAGTGATGGTGCGATTTTAGAAGGCCCTGCAGAAGGCAATTTGGTGATCAGTAGCGGCTGGCCAGGGCAGATGCGTACTATCTACAATGACCATCCACGTTTCTTAAAGACCTACTTTAGCGATTATCCGGGTCATTATTTCACGGGTGATGGCGCTCAACGTGATGAAGATGGGCATTACTGGATTACTGGTCGTGTCGACGATGTACTCAACGTGGCAGGGCATCGCTTGGGCACAGCAGAGATCGAGAGCGCCGTGGTTGCGCACCCTGCAACTGCTGAAGCTGCGATTGTCGGTATGCCGCATGAGATACGCGGTACCGGCATCTGTGCATTTATCATTCTAAAGTCAGGTGAAGAAAAGACCGACGATCTAAAAGCAGAATTAAAACGCCATGTGCGTGCCGAGATTGGACCAATTGCGACGTTAGATGCCATCTATATGGTTGATGCACTACCAAAAACGCGCTCAGGAAAAATCATGCGCCGTATCTTGCGTAACCTTGCAGCAGGTCAATATGTAGGACTGGGCGACCTATCTACGCTTGCCGATAGCTCAGTGATTAATGACTTGGTTGAAGAAGTCAAAGCGGGCCGTGGAGAGTAAGTCTGCTAACGACCCTGTAGTTTTAAGGATAGTTATTCAGTACTAGCCATTGATATTTGCATATCGAAGTTGAATAAAGGCCATGTTATCGAGAATAGCATGGCTTTTTTACGTAGACGATATTGATATTGGCTTATTTTGAAGGTTCAATAATGCTAACAAAACAATATTATTATTATATTAATTGGTGAGACACTCAGTACTTACTAGGCTAGCTAATTAATATAGTAGCGATTCATAAATACTTCATAAGGTCTACTGTCATCATGACTAATCATACTTCGTGCTCAACTGTTCTATCTGCCCCAAAAATCGCTATCATCGGTGGTGGCCTAACGGGATTGCTTACCGCAACACTATTAGAGCGCGCGTCAAACCAGACAGGCTCGTCATCTAACAGCCCGCAAATCACTATCTTTGAAAAATCACGTAGTGTAGGCCGTTTAGCGACCCGCTATCGCAGCGATAGTGAGACTGGTAAAAACTGGCAATGGTCGTTCGGCGCACAGTTTTTTACTGCGAAAACTGCTGACTTTCAACAATTTATCGCGCCTTGGTTAGATACAGGGTTGCTACAGCCGTGGTGTGCCGAAGTGGTTGAGTTAACGCCAGAAAGTGACAATGGTCAGTCACCTAATATCAAAAGCAAAGAGCAATGGGATGCAGTGCATGCACGCTACATTAGCACACCAAAAATGACCAGTTGGGGCCGTGAATTGGCCGCCGCGCTCAAGTATACGACCATAGTATTTAAGACCCGTGTCGCACCGCTCGCTCAGTATTTGCACCATCAAAACCCGCAGCAGTCTCAGCATCAGATCCAGAACCAGACTCATAATCAAGACAGCAAGCAAACTGAGCTATTTGACGAAACTGGCGCCAGTCTGGGCTGGTTTGATTGGGTTATTTGCACAGCGCCAAATGGTCAGGCGGTAGAGTTGATGGCAGATAGTAAGTTTAGTCAGCAAGACAAAATTACTAAACCGCAAATGCAAGCCTGCTATACGTTGATGCTTGGTTGGGATGATGTCCAAAAGCTACCTGAGACATTAAAGGGTCAGCTAGTACCGCAATGGGATGTCGCTTATTTAAATAGCGCTGTTCTCGATAGGATATTTATTGAGCATCAAAAACCTGCTCGTGATGAGCTACTACCAAGTGTCACCATTCATGCACGTAATGACTGGTCAGAAGCCCACGTCGATGACGATATTGAGTTGGTAAAAGAACAATTATTACAGGCGGCAAAACAAGCATTAAATTGGAATGAAGACAGCGCACCTAGCCAAACAGATTGTCATCGTTGGCGCTATGCAGCTACTATCGTAAATAAGGATGCTGAAGAGCTAGGCATCTTAATCGATGCAACCAAACAATGGATCGTCAGTGGTGATTGGTGTGCAAAAGGTAATATAGAAAGCTGCTATCGAATGGCGCAGCAAACTGTTAAGGCAATCATGTAAACTCGGCAAGCGTAATATCTATGCTCATTATTTTGCATTGTTTAACGATATTTAGGTTTAGCAAAACTTAGGCAAAAAAAGGCCCACAGAGGAGGTACTGTGGGCTGAGGAAAACGGGTCATGTATTAGCTACACAGGCCGTGGTCAAGAGTTGTTGTAATTATTGGTGCTCTCTACTGTTATTTATAAGGGTAATAATTATCAATACAATAGGTGGAGATATTTACTTAGCTATTTACATCTACTGATTTAAGTGTACAAGTGTTCTGGTACAGTCGCTATGATAGCGCAATTGAGTGCTGTCTGGCGGTTTTGGTTACAGTATATTACGTTGTAAAAATCCAAAAGACGCAAAGACTGGTATGAAGCACTGATATTTAGAGCAAGTAGCGGAGCTTTATGATGCAATCATTCATAAAGGCTCTCAATAATTTCAATACCTTATGTCGATAGAAGGTCATCTAGTCAGCCTTGATACCTTTCTTGATATCTTTCTTGATACCTTTGATAACTCAATCGCTGCAGAGATGGCATGACGCCTTGTCCGAAAAATGCTAAGCTATCTGCCATTATTATGTTCATATTAAACTGGGTTTGCCATGACTGACAGCACGCATTTGCATACGCAGGAAGAACCGCCAAGTTCGCAAAATACCAAGAGTATTTTTAACTTGCCTAACAACCTTACGATTGCGCGTATCTTGATGATTCCGCTATTTGTCGCGATTGCCTATTGGCCGCCAGCTATGGGTATTGGTATGCCTGCGATTTCAGACAATGTCATTGCGCGCGTTGGGATGAGCGAGTTTAGCGATAGTTTGTTGCGCCATTTATTATTGACTGGCGTCTTTATTATTGCCGCAATTACCGATTGGCTTGATGGATATTTTGCTCGTAAACTTAATGTCATGTCAGCCTTTGGTCGCTTTTTGGACCCTGTTGCTGATAAATTGATGGTAGCTGTAGCGCTCATTGTCCTTGTACAGTGGCATCCCAATATCATTATGGCGATAGCGGCTATCGTCATTATCTCGCGTGAAATCGCAGTATCAGCGTTACGTGAGTGGATGGCAGAGTTGGGTAAAAGCACTAGCGTCGCGGTATCTTATGTGGGCAAACTAAAGACCACGTTTCAGATGGTAGCGATTACCGTACTACTGCTTAATTGGCAGTCGCTTGAAACCATCGGTTATGTATTAATGGTCGCCGCTGTGATACTTACCTTATGGTCGATGATGATTTATCTAAAAGCTGCTTGGCCTTATTTAAAGCAAAGCGGTTAACTCCATAAGACAAAAGTAATCAGCGTAAAACTTAGACAATAAAAAACGCCAGTCGCATTAGCCACTGGCGTTTTTGTTTTTACTGATTATAAATCAGACAACTTATAGTGTGACCGAGTTGTTTTCGCCTAAGTTAGTCGCTTTTTTGCCATCCATTACTGCAGCAGTGGTCATCTTAAACATATTGACTACTGAGCTACCGCTTAGCCAGTATTCGGCACCATGTGGGACAACTTTGATTAACTGTACATTTGGATCTTCTTTACCTTGCTCATAAAAAGCATTATAAACTGGCGACCATAGCTCATCTAACTTCTCTTGGTCTTCAACCAGCTCGGCTTTACCGTTGATTGAGACATAGTTTTTGGCATCTTGACTGACATAAGCCAAGTTCACTTGGGGATTTCTCTCGATATCTTTGACAGTTTCTGTGGTTTTATCACCGATAAACCAAATCTCTTTTGCACCCAAACTGGTTTCGCTAGTGGTCATGGGGCAGGCATGCAAATGGTCTTCGTGGGTACGAGTGGTCATCATGGCGAATTTAACGTCTTTTACCAACTCTTGAACTTTATCGATGTGGTCTTGTCTACTCATAATAAGTGTCCTTTTTCATTATAGTGATTGAGTTTATGCTCATTGATTATTGTTATTGACTCAGTTTTTATTTCATTGAATCTCTAGTTTAGACGAGTAAGCATTTAACTCGCCGGCAACTGCTATCTAGAGTAACGATTAGCCGTAGGCAATTTATATAGATTGCCCGTAATGCGATGTGAGTGTTTGTAAGGACTATAAGGGTTGCGTAAAAATTGTGACACTAAGTGCCAAGTTTTTCTATTATAAAAAGCGATTGTGTAATGTCTGCAATTTGATAAGCAGGACTAAAAGGGCTGTTAGCAAGGTAATTGTAAGGGTAGTTAAAAACGCTGCTTAAAACGTGACTTAAAATAACTCAGAACAGTTATCTAGTAACTGCTATTTATAGCTATTGTTAGCTTGATAACTGACTGATTAACTAAGTAACTAACTGTACTTTTCAGCAATTTATTTGGTTTTGACCTGCTTATTATGGGGCTTCTTGTTATAATACGCGGACCATTTACTTTGCATGGCAGAGATGCCTTGATCTTACGGATTATGCCTTTATGATGACCATCGCCGGACAACCGTTTCTTACCGATTTTCAGACGCAGCAACTCATCAGTCAGTTTCAGCAAAAAACCGAGCTAAATGTCAGCCACATCCATACTCAGCAAGTTTATGTGCTATCACGAGAACTAAAAGGTGATGAGCATAAAAAAGCGCTGGACTTGTTTGGTATTAAAGAAGATACCCAACTTGCCGCCCCGCAAGACAACCAATTACAAGTCATCGTGAGCCCGCGTTTTGGGACGATTTCGCCATGGGCAAGTAAAGCGACCGATATCTTTAATAACTGTGATATTAAGATTAACCGTGTCGAGCGTGTCATTGTTTATACCCTAACCATCGATGAAAAAGCAGACGGCAAAGTGGGTGCAACGCTACCTAAAGCCGCTGAGCAATTATTGTTTGATCGTATGACCCAAAGCTTGGTTTACGATTTAAACGATGTGAATAAACTGTTCGATGATGAGCAGCCAGCATCACTCAATCATATCGACGTGATTGGTCAAGGTCAGTCAGCATTAGAATCGGCCAATACAGAGTTTGGTTTTGCGCTATCGAGCGAAGACATTGATTATCTGATGAATGCGTACGTCAATGAGCTCAAGCGTAATCCAACGGACGTTGAGCTAATGATGTTTGCTCAGGCCAACTCAGAGCATTGCCGTCATAAAATTTTTAACGCTGAGTGGACGGTGGATGGTGCAGTACAGCCAAAATCACTGTTCCAAATGATTAAGAATACTTATAAAGCCAATCCGCAAGGCATCTTGTCGGCTTATAAAGACAACGCTGCGGTAATGGCTGGAGCAGAGGGAATGCGTTTTTACTCGATTCCTACCGACGCCCAAGATGCTAATTCTGCCCATCCTTACGATTTCCATCAAGAAGAAATCGATATCTTAATGAAAGTCGAAACCCATAACCATCCAACCGCGATTGCTCCTTATGCGGGTGCGGCGACGGGCGCGGGCGGTGAGATTCGTGATGAAGGCGCAACGGGTCGTGGCGGTAAGCCCAAAGCAGGTCTCACAGGTTTCCACGTTTCACATTTACATATTCCAGAGCTTGCTGAGAAGTGGGAGCAGTCAGGTCAATTAAGTACGCAGGATTATGGTACGCCGGATCGTATGGCCACTAGCCTTGAGATTATGACGGAAGCGCCACTAGGTTCAGCCAACTTCTCAAACGAATTTGGTCGTCCAAACCTATGCGGTTATTTCCGCAGTTTCCAATTGGATACTTCAGCGGCAAAAGACGGTAGCCAAATGCGCGGCTATCATAAGCCAATCATGCTGGCAGGCGGTTACGGCAATATCAAACGCAATCTGATTGAAAAAAATGCAATCACAAAAGGCGATTTGCTAATCGTCCTTGGTGGCCCTGCGATGCAAATCGGTCTGGGCGGCGGTGCCGCATCGTCAGTCGATAGTGGTGACCTTGATGAAGGTTTAGACTTTGCCTCAGTTCAGCGCGATAACGCTGAGATGGAGCGTCGTTGCCAAGAAGTCCTTGATCGCTGTTGGGCACTAGCGGGCGATGATGTCGATGTAAGTAATAACAGTAAAGACGGCAACCCAATCGTTTCATTACATGATGTAGGGGCAGGTGGTCTGTCTAATGCTATGCCAGAGCTGGTCAATGACCATGAAATGGGCGCGCATCTGAACTTGCGTAAGATTCCATCGTTAGAAGCTGGCATGTCGCCAATGGCCATCTGGTCAAACGAAGCGCAAGAGCGTTATGTGCTAGCAATTCGCCCAGAGAGCAAAGATCAGTTCGATGCTATCTGTGCCCGTGAGCGCTGCCCATATGCCATCTTGGGCGAGGCGACGGATATCCGTCAGCTAATCGTTGATGATGAGCTATTAACTGAGCAACCAGTCGATATGCCGATGCAAGTACTGCTCGGCGGTACACCGAAAATGCAACGCAGCTTTGAGCGTACCGAGAGCACGTTACCAGCATTAGAGCTTGGCGATGTCAACTTAGCCGAGTCAATCACCGATGTATTGCGTCACCCAACCGTGGCGAGCAAATCGTTCTTGATTAGCATTGGTGACCGCTCTATCACGGGTATGGTCGTGCGTGATCAGTATGTGGGTCGCTATCAAGTGCCTGTGTCAGATTGCGCAGTAACGGCGTCAGGCTTGGTTGCGCTAGATGGTCAGCCAATGACTGGTGAAGCCATGAGTGTCGGCGAGCGTACGCCTGTTGCGCTGATTAGTCCAAAAGCTTCTGCGCGTCTAGCAGTCGGTGAAGCGATTACTAACATCGCGGGCGCACGTATTAATCAGCTATCAGATATCACGATGTCAGCGAACTGGATGGCCGCCTGTGGTGAAGACGCGGAAGATGCGGCGTTGTTTGACGCGGTACATGCCGTTGGCGAAGAGCTATGCCCAGCACTCGGTATCGCTATCCCAGTCGGTAAAGACTCGCTATCGATGCGTGCTAACTGGACAGATAATGATAATGGTGAAAACCAAGACAAATCAGTCGTGTCGCCAATGAGTTTGGTCGTGACGGCATTTGCCCCTGTCGTTGACGTCGCAAAAACGCTAACCCCTGAGCTAATCAATGGCGACAGCGCGTTCTACCGTATCGATTTGTCTAAAGGCAAGCTACGTCTAGGCGGTTCGATCCTTGCGCAAACGCTTAGCCAACTAGGTAACGACTGCCCAGATTTAGCGCAGCCGAGCGATTTAATCGATTTCTTTAACTTTATCCAAGCGGGCAATGCGCAAGGCGTCATTAGCGCTTATCACGATATTGGTGATGGTGGGCTATTAGCAACTATCGCTGAGATGCAATTCACCAGCCGCCAAGGTATCAAGCTGTCATTAACTGATGATAACTTACTCGGTCAGCTGTTCAGTGAAGAGCTGGGTGCGGTCATCCAAGTCTTGCCTGAAAACGTCGCCGCATTAATGCAATTGGCAGAAGAATTTAACGTCAGCGATATGCTCAGCCTAGTTGGTCAAAGCTCGGAAGAAGACAGCTTAATTATCCAAACGCCTTTGCACATGGGTAATGAAACTCTAAGCTTTAGCCGTAGCGAATTACAACAAGAATGGAGTCAGGTCAGCTATCAAATCGCGCGTCGTCGTGACAATCCAGCTTGCGTACAGCAAGAATATGACTTGATTAGCGATGCTAGCCATCAAGGTCTGATCGCTGCGCCAAACTTTGATCTCAATCAGAAAGTTGAAGAGCCTTACCTCAACAGTCGCGAGAATAAACCAAGAGTCGCTATCTTGCGCGAGCAAGGCGTCAATGGTCAGACAGAAATGGCAGCAGGCTTTACCCAAGCTGGCTTTGAAGCGGTCGATGTACACATGAGCGATCTACTGAGTGGTCGCATCAATCTACGTGACTTCGACGGTCTGGTCGCTTGTGGTGGCTTTAGTTATGGTGACGTACTGGGCGCTGGCTCTGGTTGGGCGAACTCTATCTTGTTCCATGACGAGCTACGCATGCAGTTTGTCCGCTTCTTTGCCCGTCCTGATACCTTCTCACTAGGTGTCTGTAACGGCTGTCAGATGATGGCTCAGTTAAAAGACCTCATCCCAGGTGCAGAAAACTTCCCACGTTTCGTCGCCAACCAATCGGCTCGATTTGAAGCGCGTACGGTCAACGTAAAAGTTGAGCGTACCAAGTCGATCCTGTTCAAAGGTATGCAAGACAGTATCTTGCCAATCGCGGTGGCGCATGGTGAAGGCTATGCTACGCTGAATAATACCGAAATCGACGGTATGGCAAACCACGGTCAGCTCGCCATGCGTTATGTCGATAGCCAAGGTCATCCAACCGAGACCTATCCGCTCAATCCAAACGGTTCGCTCGGCGGTGTCACGGGTCTATGTAGCACCGATGGTCGCGTCACTATCATGATGCCGCATCCTGAGCGTAACCTAAAAGCGTATAACCACAGCTGGAAACCAGAAGAGTGGGATGAGGACGGCGCGTGGATGCGTATGTTCCGTAACGCTCGTGCTTGGTTTAGATAGGCTAAGTTAGTTTAGAATATTATTGTAAGCATAAAAAAAGGTGGGCGTAATGCTCACCTTTTTTGTGTTTTGAGTAATGCTTTTAGAGTAACTTCAGTCTAGGCTTAGTATTTTCACTAATTAACTTGAACGTTATATCATCTAAAATTTGATAGCCAAAATCAATATTCTCATAAAAATTCCTACCTTCTTTTTCTAAGAGAACCTTAATAATCTTATTAAGTAGAATCGGTCGTTCACGTTCAATAGGTTCAGGTTCTAACTTATTATATCCTTGTTTACTAAACTCGATACAATTAGAACGATAAAGCCAATCAGTTAATAATCCATTAGTGTGTAAGTTATAGTTCATAGCTGCAAGAGACACTTTCCAGTATTTTTTATAGCTGATTAGATTCGGCAGATTTAGATTGTTTGGAGCCATAACTACAAATGCTTCTTTCGGCATTAAAAAACTGGAAGCAAACCTATCAGCTTCGTGCTCTTTGTCCTTCATATTTTCAAGTACATTTTTATCATCACTGTGCAGAACTAAGTGACCAAGTTCATGAGCAGCATCGAAGCGCATTCTTTCTGCTGACTTCGCTGTATTCAAAAATACTATAGGTCGCCCATCATGATAAAAAGAGAATGCATCAACTTCTTTTACTTCCATTGGCAAACGGAATACTGCAATACCATGTGATTCGAGTAGGGCAATAATGTTTTTAATCGGTAGAATACCTAATTGCCAATCGCCACGAAGTGTTAAAGCAGCTTTTTCAGGCTCATTAACCAAAGTATCAATATCGAAGCCTTGGAAAATGGGAAGATTAGATATTGTTTTGTCAAAATACTCCAAGGTTTGAATTGCAAACTCACTGTAAGCAAGTGCAGAGTTTCTGTACTGAGCTTTTATACGGCTATATGAACGAAAGAAAATTTGCTCATCTACTACTTGTGTTTTGAAAGTGGAGTTAAAGAAGTCAAAAGGTAGGTTTAATGACTCACTTAACTTAACTACTTTTTCGAAATCAGGTACTGAAGGTTTATTTTCGTTCAAATAATTTGAAATTGTAGCTTCGGTACATGACAGTATATTTGCTAGATCTTTATTTGTTTTCCCCTTTAAGTCTTTAGCTATTTTTAGACGGCGCTTATTGAATTCAGAGTTACTCTTCATTGCTCGCATTTTTATACCCAATTTCAAACGAGTCCTCGTTCACTGATTCATCAGCAAACTCACTCATATATGACTGAACCTCATTTTCTGAATCTGAAGAAAACATCAATCTACAATCATGGTCAGTTGGAAAAATTTTTCCATCATCCATTACTATATAAGACATTGGTCTTGCAAGTTCATAAATTAGACTTGGAGCATCATCCTGATAAATTTCGTGTTTTCTTGAAGGATAATATAGAACCCAAGTTTCTAGTTTCTCGCTAGTCATATTTCTATATTTATTTATATCAATTTTGTGTTTCGTCTCAATACCTTTTGAACAGTTGGAGGAAATCGGCAAATTCATATTACCTAAAGCGTCATTACTGGACATGATAATAATTTGAATATTGTTATCAACGATGGTTAATGTAGGTTGTCCTTGACCTCGGCTAAATTCGATTTCGTTAGAAATTAATTGTAGGGCTATGTTTTCCCCAATGTCACCCCAACGTGCTATACCGCTTGCACAGTTTACCTTAGTTTTCATATTGAAATTTTGATCAGCTTTTTGAATAGCATCGAAAATGACTTGAGGAGTAAAACCGAATTTATTCTTCAAAATTTCCACAGCTTCGCTATTGTTTATAAGCTCACCATCTGTGTTGCGGCTATCTAGGTCGCTGAAGATTTCATACTGTGGTGCTTGGTACATATTAGTTTCATCCATGTAATTTTTATAAATTATAACATCATATGATGTGTTAAAAAATAAAAATATCGATTAAGATCATTTTTTTATACAGAATGATTTAATCAAAATTACTTATCCTCTAAATGCTCTTCACACTTCAGCAGTCAACTCATAAATCTTATCACTTTCCATTACCCAAAAAAAACGGCACTGAAATCAGTACCGTTTTATCAGCCGTGATAATGTAAACCCTAACCACGACTCTTCAAATGCTAAATCGCCAAAATCAATCCCAGCTTAAAATTACCTTACCGCATTGTCCACTTTCCATGATATCAAAGCCTTCTTGAAACTCATCAATGTGCATGCGATGGGTAATGATTGGCGACAGATCAATACCGCTAATCAGCATTTGCTCCATCTGATACCACGTCTCCCACATCTCACGCCCATAAATACCTTTTAGGGTTAGCGCCTTAAAAATAATCTTGCTCCAATCCACCGTGGTGGTGTTAGGCAAAATACCCAAGAGCGCGATTTTAGAGCCGTTATACATGTTCGTAATCATCGAATCAAAGGCCTGAGGCGAGCCTGACATCTCAAGTCCGATATCGAAGCCGTGCATTTTCAAGGTATCGATAGCGCCTTCGATGGTTTCACCTTTGGCTGGGTTGATGGTCATCGTCGCACCCATTTTTTTGGCAAGCTCCAAGCGATAGTCACTGATATCACTGACCACAATATTACGCGCCCCTGCGAAGCGGCAAATCGCTGTCGCCATAGAACCAATCAGCCCCGCACCCGTAATCAGCACATCCTCACCAAGGACAGGAAATGAAAGGGCCGTATGCGTGGCATTGCCAAAGGGATCCATGATGGCTGCCATCTCATCACTGATACGCTCATCGAGTTTGATGACATTATCGGCAGGTATCACCAAATATTCGGCAAACGCGCCATCGCGGTCAACGCCTACGCCTATAGTATTTTCGCACACATGCAGCTTACCACGGCGGCAGTTACGGCAATGCCCGCAAGCGATATGGCCTTCGCCTGTGACTCGGTCACCTATTTCAAGATGCTTGACGCCATCGCCCATTTCACTAATGGCACCGACGTATTCATGTCCGATAATCATCGGCGTGTTTATGGTCTTTTGTGACCACTCATCCCACTTATAAATGTGTAAATCTGTCCCACAGATGGCAGTTTTTTTAATTTTAATTTTAACGTCATTGATGCCGACCGTAGGTTCTGGTATGTCTTGCATCCAGATGCCTTTTTCGGCATGAGCTTTAACCAGTGCTTTCATAGTTTTCTCTTATTTAGCTGTGTTGTACTTAATTATTGAATCTAGGGTGTGTCCTCATTTTAAAAATGGTGATAAAAATGAGATAAATTGCCGTCAAACGAGGAAAATAGTGCAGATAATATCGAGATATTGACCAACTATTTGACGATGTTTGGCAAAATTTAGCTATTTTTAGCCCATTTAGAGAACACTCGTTTGAATTGAGGACACGCCCTAGATAAATACCGAACGACGCTTAATCAATCACCTTCATTTGCTTGGCGACTTTGATAAAGGCGGCGATACACTGGTCGAGCTGCGCGCGAGTATGAGCAGCAGAGAGCTGCACACGAATGCGAGCTTCATTTTTGGGTACGACAGGATAGAAGAAGCCAATCACATAAATGCCCTCGCTAAGCAGCGCCTCTGCCATTTGCTGGGAGACATTGGCATCATAGAGCATCACCGCACAAATAGCTGATTCAGTAGGCTTGATATCGAAGCCTGCATCTTGCATTTGCTTCACAAAATAGGCGGTATTTTCATGCAATTGGTCTTGTAAGGCATTGTCTTGCGATAGCATGTCAAACGCTTTTACCCCAGCGGCAGCCACCATAGGAGGAATAGAGTTTGAAAACAGATACGGGCGTGAGCGTTGACGCAGCATCTCAATCATTTCTTTTTTGCCCGTGGTAAAGCCGCCAATAGCACCGCCAAATGCCTTGCCCAAGGTACCAGTGATCAGCTCAACATCGCCACGCAGATCAAACAATTCAGTCACGCCGCCACCAGTGCGACCGACCACACCTGCTGAATGCGATTCGTCAATCATGACCATGGCATCATATTTTTGTGCCAACGCATAAATCTCATCCATTGGCGCCACGTTACCATCCATTGAAAACACACCATCGGTGACAATCAAACGAAAACGCTGCGCTTGCGCCGCTTGTAATTGCGTTTCTAAATCTTGCATATCCGCATTGGCATAGCGATAACGCGCGGCTTTACACAGGCGCACACCGTCGATGATTGAAGCATGATTTAACGAATCAGAAATAATCGCATCTTCACTGGTCAGCAGTGGCTCAAAGGCACCACCATTGGCATCGAAACAGGCCGCATAAAGAATCGTATCTTCGGTATTAAAAAACTTAGAAATTGCTGCCTCTAATTGCTTATGCAAATCTTGCGTACCACAAATAAACCGCACTGATGACATGCCGTAACCTGAGTTTTCAATGGCTTTGATCGCCGCCTTTTTAATCTCAGGATGGTCAGACAATCCAAGATAATTATTGGCACAGAAGTTAAGCATCTCACGACCATCGGCAATCTTGATGAGTGCATCTTGCGGAGAAGTAATAACGCGCTCGTTTTTATACAGGCCTGCCTCGCGTATATCGCTGATTTCTTGTTGTAGGTGTTTTTGAAAGGCTTGATACATAAATATTCCTTTTTTAGTATTATTGGTGTTCGTTTGATAATAAAAATATTGAGACTGGTCATAGAACTAGGCTATCAAAGCCAAGTTATCAAAGCCATGCAGCATCCTAGCCATCATTAAAATCAACGATAAAAACAACAATGCGGGAAGCCAACGAGATGGTGCGAACAGTGATACTATCTATAACCCTGTGAGCGGTGATTTTATCATTAGCCTATCGCAATAAATAGCCTAAATAGCTGGTAGATAAGCCTTCTTTTATAAAGTGATATAGCATTGTTTAGTTGTGATATTGGATTCATAGCGGCTTAGCTATGTCTCAAAACATAAGAAATCAACTTGCGCATTTTTATATACTTGATTGGTAAGTACTGTCTATCCAGTTATTCATCTTTGGGGCGCTTCTGAGCCTCAGCGATCAACTCATGAATCTTAGCGCTTTCTTTTAGCACACAAGCATCATAGGCAGAAAGTGGCTCAGGTTCTTGCTTACATTCCTCCTCCTGCTCTTGCTTGGCTTTTTCTTCTAGATACTTTTGTAGATCGTCTTGCTCATTTTTTTGAGAGTTATTCATGGCTTATGTCTCCTGATAGTCTGTATTCTTTAATAAAAATCATCCCGACCAGCATACTTCTTATTTAGCGCCTGCAATATCGCATAGGTCTCGCTATCCATATTACCCGTTGGCTGCTGAGCCCTAAAGTGCAGCTGAAACGCATAGACGACATCGCGACTGGCTTTGTCCCACGTATCAGTATCGTTGATTTGATAGCCATACTTGCGAAACGCTTGCTTGATTTCAGGTATCGTGGCCGACGCAAATCCATCTTGATTCATAAAGAATTGCTTATCAAATTCATCATACCAAGCGCCGATACCGTAATCGAAATACAGTCGCTCCCACGGGAACTTTGCACCAGGGTCTATCTTGCGCGAGGGTGCCATATCGGAGTGACCAATGATATTCTTCGGTGAGATGTCATAGCGCGTGGTGATATCTTGCACCAGTTGTGCGACTTTTTTAATCTGCAACTCATCAAATGCCACATAGTGCTCATAAGGGTGATAGTCGAGCGTGCCATTTTTTAGTGCGTCTCGATATTCAGGCTTGATACCGCTATTGACGATCTCGATACCGATAGAGGTATCATTTAATATCGTCCGTCCTGCAAAGCCGCCATCACCTGCATGCCATGCGCGCTCGCTCTCTGGTACGAGGTTATAGATTCTATTGTCATCGTTGTCTAATACTAAATAGTGCGCGCTCACATTGCCTGTGGTCAATGTCTTTATCGAGCGCTCATTATCAGAGACTGTATAGTGCAGGACGATGGTTTTGATGCGCTCGCTTTTGCCAGTTGCTTGGTAGCTATCGCTATCGATTACATACTGCGGCGTTGACGTCGTTACGCAGCCAACGAGCGATAGCATAGAGGATGATATTAATACTGATGCCAATGCAATCGAGGAAATGTTTTTTGCCATGAAATGCTCTATATAGGAAGAGTTGCGGTTATAGCTTCGTTTGCGTTTGCGTTTGCGTTTGATGCTACTGGTGTCTATCTCTCTCGACAGGTAAATGCTATTTGCCGTTAATTAATGACAGAATCAACGTTGGAATTGACTGCGATTTTTTTATAACCAATTGCCCCAAGCAGAATAAAGAATCCTAGCAAGACATAAGCATTAAATGACAGCGCTGCTGGTGAAAATGGTAGCAGTAATAACGATATAAAGACCACACTGATTAATACAGAGAGATAATTTAGCAAACTTGCCTGTTTCTTTTTTCGCTCATTGATGAGGTCAGCGGTCGTGACGTAAGCGAAGCCAACGGTTATACCCAAAGACGCCATTGTCACGATATCGAGTAGGTAGTTTCTACCCAGCCAAGGAGAGAGTAGGCACACCAAGCATATCAATATAACGGTCTTCTGCTTACTGAATTGGTTGTGTTTATCTGTAAATACGCTGGGCAATAATGACGTGTCGCCCATAGACTCTAAGAGTTTAACCGATGACAATATAAAGCCGTTGATACCGCTCATTATCGAGCCAATCATAGCGATCGATAGCAGCCAGATGCCAATGCTACCAATCCGATTGTCTATGCCTTCACCTGTCGCCCAGTGGCTGTCTTTGATCGCTTGATAGTCAAAGCTCATGTTTAGCGCGGTAAAGTAGTTGATTAAAAAGTAAAACAACACACCAGCGATGAGTGAAACTAGGATAATACTTTTGGTCTTGGTTTTTGAATCACTAATCGCTTTTGAAATCTGCGGTGTGGTCTCAAAACCAACATACGCCCACGGTATAACGGCCAAGATAGGTAACCATGCCAGACTGGTAATAGAGCCGCTAGACATATCAGTTGGCAGAAACGCTTGGTTCGTTGGTGTCATCCAAAGTGAGGCAAAAAACAGCGCGGTGACTGATAGAATCATAAAGAGGGCGATATAGAGTTGGATTTTTGCGCCGACTCGTACACCTTTTAGATTGATATAACTGAATAAAATAATAGCCGCGCTGCATAGAGACACTTCACTGGCGTAGACTTCCCAACCAGCAATCGTATACAGATAGCCTAATTGTAAGCCGCTAGGTAACAGATAGCGCAGTAGCAAAGCGACGGCTGATATATTGAGCGCGATAATAGAGATATAGCCTATCGTGACGCCCCAACCATAGATATAGGCATGCTTGCGATTGATGTATTTTTCAATCCAATAGATACCGCCTGACTCGTTCTCTGGCGTTTGAGTCAGCAAATTAATATAGGCACGCGCAACCATATAGATGGCTAAAGTACCGATAATAATAGCAACAGAAGAGCCTAATAGCTGTGACTGTGGCAAAAACAAATCGCCTGGCATGACATAAGCGCCCCAGCCGATGATCGCACCAACGCTAATCGCTATCGCTTGTAGGTAGCTGATACTTCCTGTCTGTTCACTCATGGAGTGCTCCTTCACGATCAAAGATGTAGAAGGAGAGAGTGTTTATTATGGAACTGACATAGAACATGAAAAACCTTGTGACGCCATTACGCAGGGTAGTGGCTATCTTTTATAAATAGAAAAGTCATATTAAAGGTTTTTGTTGAGTGTTACCTTTTCAATCCTGTTGGATTTTTTTAGCCAGAACCTTTTTCCAACTGTCCTCTAAACAGTCAATCGCGAGCCACGGTTCAATAGTATCTGCATCATATTTCTCTTTAGAATTGGCCAATTGCCATAACGTCTTTAATGTCGCAAACGGATAAGGGCGCTCAATCAAATATACGGGTAAATCAGCTTCTATAATGCCATCACGGACGACTTGGAAATACCAGCCAGAGATACCTTGCTTGCTGACCCATGCCGCGATATTTGGTACTTTGGTAAATTGGCCGATTTGGTCATTGATTTTGTAGCAGGGGCGTCGTGGTTGGACGATACGTAACTGAACGCTAGCATCATCATTACTAGTGTCTTGAACACTTTCAAAATCCCCACCGTATTGAAAAACATCACCAATACAAACCGTAGATTCGGTCATTTCAGGCAGACCATTAATAGCTTCAGTCGTTAGGTTTTCTCCTAGCGTACCGACGCGCACTTTCAGGCCAAACTCTGCATTGATTTTTGCATACGTCGCAGGCGCTAGCTGATGCACGGCTTTTAATGGGCCACCATGATGCTTACGGTCAGCTTGTTCATCAGTGGTTAAGCCCATAAAGTTGACGGTGACAGGAGATTTGATAGGTGCTTTATCAATGGCGCTCATTTCCTCACGGGCAAATGGCATAGATTTGCCAGCGCGAACACAAGTGAGGGTAGCGATATGTAAGGGCAAGTCTTGGTTAAAGTCTGTTAGGGTTTGCTCAGGCGATTTTGTTAAGGTTTGCTCAGGTGATGACGTGTTCGATTCTGCGCTCATAAGGTTTCCTAATAGGTAAAATGAATAGGCTAAGGCGGCTTAATTTTGACGGTTTAATTTTAGTGGCTAATAAATATTGATACGAAATGAGCTTATCTGTACTCAATGATGTATTTGATTATACTGGTTCATCACCATAAAATTTACATAAAAAAAGACCAGGATAAGTATTCTGGTCTTTTTGGCGGTACGTTTTTCAATGTTGAACGAATATCGTCACTGACAATCTTATTTGTTTTTGTTACGACGACCCGCAGTTTTCTTTTCGCGCGGCGTAGCAACTAGTTCAGCCAATTGCTCAGGTGATGACCATAGGCCTTCTAGGTCATAAAACTCGCGTGCTTGCGGCGTCATCATATGGACGACAACCGCGCCCAAATCGATCAACGTCCAATCAGAGTCGATGCCGCCTTCACGGCCAAGTGGCATAAAACCAGCTTGCTTAGCTTCAGCGCCGACGCTATCAGCCATCGCACGTACATGACGCTTTGAGGTACCATCAGCGATGATGATGCGCTCTGTTACGTCAGTCAAATCTTCTACATTCATTACAGTGATGTTCTTTGCTTTCATATCATCTAGAGCGCTTTGTACTAGGGTCAAGCATTCTGTTAGGCGTTCTGCAGTCATGGTGTTGGTCATAAATTTTAATCTCTTGAATCGTAAATATGTAAAATAAAGGGGTAAAACGTCAATTTGTCTTATCCGACTGATCATATGTCGTCAGTCACGCATAGAGACAGGATAGGCAAAATGACATAGATAAGGCGATTTTAACGGAATTGAGCAGCAGAATATAGCTGATGGGCGATAATATATTGATAAACAGCAGGATTTAGCCATTTAGCTAATGGATTAGATTCAGTATTGCTAATGATATCATTTATTGATGCTATAGATGCGATTTGCCGTTGAGCGACTGGCATTTTATTTGTTTGATCGTCTAATTTCAGTAGCTGCTCGCGTATTTGTGTGCTTGATACCGCAGTAATAGGTCGCGAATCTATATAAATGCGTCCTTGATTGGCGTTTTTCAAGTCAGTGTTATTTGGGTCAGTGTTATTTGGGTCAGGGCTAGTCGGATCAGTGTTATTTGAGTTTAAGCTATTTGTCGAGTGATGAATAGGTGGAGTTAACAGCTCGATAGGTGAGTCTGTTATATGGGACTGCAATGACAAAGGCAATTGCGATTTTAAGAAATTAACATCTTCCGTAGTCGCTGTACTATTTTTAGAAGATATAATACTGTCAGAAAATTTATCGCTAATGCCATCACTCACATCGGTACTGCTCTGACGATTAAATACCCATAGATTGACATGGTCAGTGAGACGCAATCCATCTTTCCATTTATCCAAACTATGGGCGCTGTCCATACCCATGATAAATATCAAACTGTCATTAGGATATTGCTGTCTTAATGTGCGTACGCTGTCGATCGTATAGACAGGCGGCGCTTGCCATAGCTCCAGCTCATTAATCTGTATCGGTGTATTCTCTGTCGCCAGCTTTAACATCGCTAAACGATGGTTAGGGTCTGTACTTTGCGTCTTAAATGGCGAGCGTGCATTGGGTAATAAGGACACATGCAGTGTGCGCTGTAGCTGCTTGGCTATTGGTAGTAGGTGCTTATAGACAAACATTGCGACTTCTAAATGACCATTATGTACGGGATCGAACGAGCCGCCAAGATAGGCACGAATGGCAGGTTCAGGTGTTTTTTCTTGAGGGCTGTTGCTCATATTTGGCATAAATAAATGTATAAAAGTAGGTATGGCGCAAGTAGTCGTTGATGCACTTTGCTCTTTTACTGGCTGGCCTTTTTAGGGTAAATAACTTGATGATAGCGCTATTGTAGAGGGCAGACGAGCATCTGTCATCATTGTCTGACCCTCCAGTACCAATAAAAAACCGACCATCATAATGATAGTCGGCTTGGTATAGGACTTTAACGGGTAAGTATTACAGCAATTAAATTAGATCGCTATACGCTTGGATAGCGGTTAACGCGATGGTATAGACAATATCGTCGACCAAGGCACCACGTGATAAATCATTCACAGGTTTATTCAGACCCTGTAGCATAGGGCCGACACTGACGACGTTGGCACTACGCTGTACTGCTTTATACGTCGTGTTACCAGTATTGAGGTCAGGGAAGATAAAGACGTTGGCTTGTCCAGCGACAGGTGAGTCAGGTGCTTTTTGCTTACCGACGCTCATGACAGACGCCGCATCATACTGTAGCGGGCCATCGACCTTGAGGTCGGGTGCGCGCTCACGAACTATTTGGGTTGCACGGGCGACTTTTTCGACATCTGCGCCTGCGCCTGATGAGCCAGTAGAGTAGCTGATCATCGCAACTTTTGGATCGATACCAAAGGCAGCAGCAGACTGTGCTGATTGAATAGCAATCTCAGCCAGCTCTTCAGCGTTAGGATCTGGATTAATCGCACAGTCACCATAGACGACCACTTGCTCAGGCAACAGCATAAAGAACACTGATGACACGAGTGAGTATTGCGGTGCGGTCTTGATTAGCTGGAATGCTGGGCGTACTGTATTGGCAGTGGTATGAATCGCACCTGAGACCAGACCGTCGACTTCGTCTAGTTGGAGCATGATAGTACCTAGATAGACCGTGTCTTTTAGGTATTCAGCAGCGACTTCTGCAGTGGTTTTGCCTTTACGGCGCTCTACGACAGCAGCGATATATTTGCTCATATCGAGGTTGTCAGGATCGATAATTTCTAACCCTTCAGGCAGCGTTAGATCACGGTTTTTGGCCACTTGCTCAACGTCACTACGTTTAGCAAGTAATACGCAGTTGGCGATACCACGACTCTGACAGATACAGGCCGCTTCGACCGTACGTGGTTCCGCGCCTTCTGGCAGCACAATACGTTTTTTGGCGTGCTGTGATTTTTTGACCAACTGATGGCGAAATGCTGATGGTGACAGACGCGGCTCATGATTGCGGCTGAAGTATTCTTTAATCCAGCTCAGATCCAAATGCGCTGCCACATAACGAGCCACTTCATCAGCACGTTCTGTATCATCACTCGGAATCTCAGAGCTCATGTGCATCAGACTCTGTACTGTCTCGTAGCTGTCGCTTTCGACACTCATGACAGGGATGCCAGTTTTGAGCGCTGACTGCCAAAGCTCAGCAACTGTATCGCTTGGGGTAATGCCACCTGTCAATACTAGACCTGCCAATGGAATTCCATTGATACAGGCCAATCCAGCGGCTAATAGCAAGTCATCACGATCGCCAGGCACGACCATTAACGTACCACGCTTAAAGACTTCATTGACGCGCGCCACTGAACGAGCGGTTAGGCTGATACGATTGATACGTCGTGTCTTCGCTTCGCCAACATTTAGCCAAGTCGCATCGAGCTCTGTTGCGATATCCCATGTGCGTGGCACAGATAGAGAGTTACTAAAAGGCACTACCCCGATAAGACGGAATACTTCGGTATTAAACGAAGGCGATAGACGCTGAACCTCTTGCAGGAAGTTTGGATCTAAGCTGACAACGGCCTCACCCGGCGCGACAGGTTGATTATCAAACGTGTTCGGCACGTCTTGTACCCGCATCAATATCACACCCAATGTACGTGAATCGATGACACCGCCAAACTCACGGGCATGGACATCCAGTTTGTCTGCTAAATAAGCAGGTTTGCTGATATCAGCGGTACTGACAAATATAATCTTGGCGTCTAGCGCGTGAGCAAGTGCACGGTTGATTTGTGAAGCATAAGAGGTCTCAGTGGTTGGCACCAGACCTTCACAGATAATCACGTCATGACCATCATCGATCGTATGAAAATTGGCAATCACTTCTTCCATCAAGTCATCAAGATTGTCATCGCCTAGCATACGCTCGACGTGTTGACGGCTGATAGAGTCAGGCGGATTTAGTCCAAATGCGTGCATGGTCAATGCGCTTGAGCTGTCTAAGCTGTGCTGTTTGTCTAGCGTATCATCTTGCAAAAACGGCTTCATAAAGCCCGCTTTGATACCGTTATAATCAAAGGCACGAATTAGCCCTAGCGCGGCTGATGTCACACCGATACCGCGACTAATGGGAACAAGTAAAATGGTTTGCATAATGTGTCCTACAATTTATTTTATTTTAGACGTCGAGTCATTTTGAGCAGCATAAGCAATGCAGTATAGAAATGCCAAGCGCTTTATCTTATTTGTTTTCAGCTTTTTAAAAGCGTTTAGAACGATAAGCGCTAGGCATTATAATCAATCGTCTTATACTAATTTCAATGCTTGACGAGTCTCTTGAGCGATACGGTATTCTTCATCTGTAGGAATAACCCACAGCTCGACACTGCTACCTTCTGCTTGGAAGCTGCCTTCTTGACCACCGTACAATCCAGTGTTCTTTTCAGCGTCCATCTTGATACCGAAATGACGCATGACGGCTAAAATACTTGCGCGCGTGGTGACAGAGTTTTCGCCGATACCACCAGTGAATACAATACCGGTAAATTCAGGCAGTGCACAGCTTAAGCTGGCGAGGTATTTACCAGCGCGGTAGCAAAACATCTCGATGGCGAGCTGCGCATCTTTATGGCCTTCGCTCGCGGCTTGCTCAATAGTACGCAAATCATTTGATAGGCCAGAAATACCAAGCAGACCGCTTTCACTATTCAGCATCTTATCCGTTTCTTCTAGACTAATACCGAGCTGACGTTTCAGATGCATATGTAAGCTTGGGTCGACATCGCCGCTACGTGTGCCCATCATCAGTCCCTCAAGCGGGGTCAGGCCCATGCTGGTATCGAGACTTTTGCCATCATATACGGCAGTTGCTGAGCAACCATTGCCTAGATGCGCGGTAATCCAACCATGAGGACCTTTCGCTTCAGTGATTTTGCTAGCACGTTCTGAGACATAAGCATGAGACGTACCATGGAAGCCATAACGACGGATTTTGTGCTCTTCGTATAGATATTTTGGTAACGCATAGCGGAAGGCGACCGGTGGCATAGTTTGGTGAAAGGCGGTATCAAATACCACAACTTGTGGAATGTCAGGATAAATAGCTTGCACCGCTTCAATACCCAAAGCATTTGCAGGGTTATGCAGTGGAGCCAATATCTTTAGACGTTTTACTTCCTCTAACGCATGTTGATCAACACGAACAGCTTGAGAGTATTCACGGCCGCCATGTACCACGCGGTGCCCGACTGCGATAAAGTGATATTGCTCTAGTAGCTCTAGAATTTTTTGTAAGGCGAGTTTGTGACTACCACCAGGAATAGAGATCTCTAACTTATCGCCATTTAGCGTGGTGTGTTTGATACGCGCTGTATCAAGACCTAAGTTTTCGGCAAGACCGGTGATACGAGTAGAGTTGTCATCGCTGATCAACGCGTATTTGATAGAAGACGAACCGCAGTTGAGGACTAAAGTGGGGCTAGTTAGGGTTGATGTTTCGCTGTTCTTATCATCAAAAGTGGTACTTAGGTTGGCGCTCATACTCTATCCTTAGATTGGTTTTTATAAAGGGCAAATCAATTATATCGTTCGTTCGATACAAAAAAGACGTCTATTGCCACGTCCTGTTTTATTATCATCAAATGCTACATCGCTGATATCTCAAATGCTGTAGTAAAGGTCACTGAGACATGATGTCATTATTATATGGAATTGATGAAGTTGATAACCGCCGAGTAAATGAAAATCAGCCATATCTATGCTGATAATATCAAGCAAATATATTGGCGATTTTGTTTATACTTGGGCTACTGTTTCTGACAGTGCTATGCATCCATGCTCATGAGGTAATGCGTATGCATCTCAGGCTAACATCCTATTACCGCCGCAAACTGGGAATATAATGTAACACATTTTTGTTTCTACACCACGACAGGGGTAAGGTTTAAAATGTATGATTAATAAATGGCTAAATATGAAATAAATCAATTATATTCAGTGAGTTATAGAACTGTAAGTGGATAACTTGTATGGGCTACATAGCAGGGCTATGACTCACGAAATTGTAAGAAATGTTGTCGATACACTCATGTGTCATACATTCATATCTAAGCTCGCAGACGATATTACTATAAAAATTCGACTAATGTTTTAGAAAATATCCAACATCACGCAAATTTATTCACCAATCATATTCAGTATTCGTACAGCTTTATGTAATAATGCTATGATGAAAATGGTCATAACGACAGTGCTTTCGTTGCTGGTTTGGCTGTCCATCTATTTTTTATTTATCACGATTTACTATCGTCATTATGCCGTCGTAAGCTCATAGGTTATCTATTATATGTCTACTATACACAGTCCCTCAGCAGCTAAGCATGCTCGCTCGTTTGCTCGTACCAGTCGTCAGGCTGTTGCCACCTTATTTATTGGCAGTGTAGTTATGCTAGGATTCTCAGGCTGCGGGCAAAAAGGCGATCTATATCTGGCAGATGCTAGTAATCAAACGATAGAGGGCAGTGCGTCTGTGCTTGATAGTACTAGCCACCCACAGGATGCAGCCTTTGCAGGTATCGACGATGACAATTATCAAAAAAACCGCTACCTAGAAGAGCAAATGGTGCTACCTGAGCCTAGTACTGATCCCAACGACTATTAATTGCTAAGCTAAGCCAATAGTTAGCGGTTAGATGCTTGTTAATTAACAATTTAACTAATGGTCGATTATTTACTACTGAATTGGCTAAGCAGCTTTGCTACCTAAATTTAAATTTCACCCTTGTTAATCTGATTATATTAGAGATGTTTATATGAGTCATTCTGAACTACCTGCTGACTTAACCGATTCTACTACTGGCGAATCCGTTACTATCCAAACTGAGCAAGGGCTATATGTTGACCCGAAAGCGTTGAGTGCTCACTTGCCAGCGCTAAGCTATCGCGGCGATGCATTGTATATGGAGCAGGTCAGTATTGATGAGCTAGCAAAACAATATGGCACACCATGCTACGTGTATTCAAAGCAAGCAATATTGGATGTTTATCAAGCTTATACTGATAGCTTCGCCAGTCTGAATCATCAAGTATGCTATGCCGTAAAAGCAAACTCTAACCTTGCCGTGCTTGGTGTCTTGGCACAGGCAGGCGCTGGGTTTGACATTGTCTCTCGCGGTGAGCTTATGCGTGTGTTAGCGGCAGGTGGCGCAGCATCACGTGTGGTATTCTCAGGCGTTGGCAAAACATACAGTGATATCGAGTATGCGCTGACTCAAGGTATCGGCTGTTTTAATGTTGAGTCTATTAGCGAGCTGACTTTAATCAATGAAGTGGCAAAGTCACTTGATAAGCCTGCGCCAATCTCGTTACGCGTCAACCCTAACGTCGATGCCAAAACCCATCCATATATTTCAACAGGTCTTAAAGACAACAAGTTCGGCATCACTCACGAAGACGCACTAGCGGTCTATCAGCAAGCGGCCGATTTATCACATATAGATATCGTTGGTATTGATTGTCATATTGGCTCGCAGTTGACTGAGGTAGAGCCATTTGTTGCAGCGTTAGATAAAGTTATTGAGCTGATACATAGCCTGCGTGACGCTGGTATTGAGTTGCAGCATGTTGATTTGGGTGGTGGTTTAGGTGTGCGCTATATTGATGAGACGCCTGTGTCTATCGATGAGTTTGCCCAAGCATTATTGCCAAAACTTAGCGAGCTTGGTTTGACTGTGTTCTTTGAGCCAGGTCGTAGTATCGTTGCCAATGCTGGCGTGCTATTGACTCAAGTTGACGTACTCAAGCCGACTGAGCATAAAAACTTTGCTATCGTTGATGCCGCTATGAATGACTTGATTCGTCCTGCTTTATATCAAGCTGAGATGGCGGTGATTCCAAGTGTACTACCTAGTGCCGGTATCGATACAGATGGTACACAGCCGTGGGATATCGTTGGCGCGATTTGCGAGACGGGTGATTTCTTGGCAAAAGACCGCCTACTGTCATTGGCTACAGGCGATGTACTGGCCATCACAGGTGCAGGTGCTTACGGCTTTACCATGAGTAGTAACTATAACTCACGCCCACGTGCTAGCGAAGTGATGGTGTCTGGCGATAGTCATCAGCTTATTCGCAAGCGCGAAACGATTGAAGCATTATATGCAGATGAAGCATTGTGGCAGGGTAAATAGTATTATAAGAAGCTTTGATGGATGTTGATATGGTCATCGATGGCTGTTTTAATTAAATAGCTTTTTGCTCATAGCTTTATTGATTGAAGAGAACCTATTGTGATAATGACAATGGGTTTTTTTATGACTGGATTTTGAGGAAAGTGTTTTTTAATTAAAGCTGATTCTTAATTGAAGGCAACACCAATCCCAAAAATTAGAGTAGCAAGGAAAACGAGTGCAAGTACTACTCACTGTAGACTAAACAAGTTTGACACCGCTAATCGTATTTTTGGGGATTGGTATTATTATGATTGTATCTGACAGCGTGCTAATATAAGGCATACATAAAAATAGGATAGGACATCAAAGATATGCTAATAGAGTTTACTAAAATGCATGGGTTGGGTAATGATTTCATGGTCATTGATTTAGTGACCCAGCGCTTAGATTTGACCAAGGATTTGGTGCAGTTATTGGGCGATCGTCACCTAGGCATTGGTTTTGATCAATTGCTCGTGGTTGAGCCACCCATGCGCCCTGATGTCGATTTCAGTTATCGTATCTTTAATACTGATGGCACCGAAGTCGAACAATGCGGCAATGGCGCGCGTTGTTTCGCACGCTTTGTGCAAGCACGTAAACTGTCATTTAAGCAGCGTCTACGCGTTGAGACGGCCAGCGGTATTATTTCTCTGACCACTGATCGTTACGGTTGGGTAGATGTCGATATGGGCAAACCTAAATTTGAGCCAGATGAGATTCCATTTAGCCCAAGAGCGACGACCAAAATCCAAAACACCTATCATCTTGATGTAAATGGTACGCCTGTGCAGCTGTACGTTGCCAATATGGGCAATCCGCACGCTGTGATAAAAGTCGATGACGTACTCGATGCTGAGGTCGAGACTCTAGGCAAGGCAATTGAGTCGCATCCGGCATTTCCAGAGCGCGTCAATGTGGGCTTTATGCAAGTGATGAATCAGCGCCATATTCGTTTGCGTGTGTACGAGCGCGGTGTGGGTGAGACGCAAGCTTGTGGAACGGGCGCGTGTGCAGCAGTAGCCGTTGGTATACGTGAAGGCTGGCTCGATGAGGGTGAGGAAGTTCGCGCGCAGCTCTATGGTGGCAGTATGATTATCAAATGGCAGCCAGGCTATTCAGTCACGATGACGGGTCCGACCGCTTTCGTCTATGAAGGTGTATTTAGTCCAGATGGCCTGATGGCACAAGCGGGACTTAAACCCAATGCTGAAGGCTGATAACTGTTGTTAGGCCAATCGTATAAATGCCAAGGATGGTTCTAGTATGGCTATGTCTAATAATAAAGGCAATCAGGCAGCGAACTCAGCACCTTGGCTATCTACTGAGCTGGCCGCCAATATAGAGTCAGACGCTGCCTTACGAGAGCTACTCGCACCTGTGCATCGTTGGCTCAATACATTGTCTGTGCGCAACCATTCGCCGCATACTCTGACCGCTTATTTTGCTGGTTTGAATCAACTGGCGTTATTTTTGCGTGGTAAGCGTTTGACATGGACGCGCTGTGATAAACGGCAACTTGCCCAGCACATCAGTCAACGTCTTGATGAAGACAAGTTAGCGCTTGCCAGTGTCCAGCAAGAGTTGTCTGCGATTCGGCATTTTTATGGTTGGATGATTGAAGAAGAGTTAGCACGTATCAACCCAACCACTGGCTATCAACTTAAACGTAGTCCTAGACCGCTGCCTTCTATCGCTGATGTCGATTTACTGACTCAACTACTCGATCAAGAGATTCCTGATACGCCAGAGCAAGCGCGCTTATGGTTGCGTGACAAGGCCATGTTTGAATTGCTTTACAGTAGCGGCTTGCGTGTTGGGGAATTGGTCGCACTCGATATGGCAGATGTAGATTTGTCTGAGTTACGGGTACGAGTCACGGGTAAAGGAAATAAAACACGCCTAGTGCCATTAGGGATAAAGGCTGCAGAAGCGATTAGTCGCTACCTACCGCATCGTAACCTGTGGGTAGAGCAGATGGATAGCGCATTATTCATCAGTGAAAAGCTTGGCACCAGATTATCAACACGGGCAGTGCAGCAGCGTTTAAAAGTCGCTGCCACTCGTGCAGGTATCGCACAGAATATGTATCCCCATCTATTGCGTCATTGTTTTGCATCACATATGCTGTCAGGCAGTGGTGACTTGCGCGCCGTACAAGAGATGCTCGGGCATAGTGATATTAGCACCACGCAAATTTATACCCACGTTGACTTTGCAAAATTAACGCAGGTTTATGATCGTGCCCATCCACGAGCAACTCATGCTCAAAATGAAGACTCGCTCTAGCAATTAGGCACGAAATCCACTGAATTCCATAATCTATGCCAAACGATGGCAATCAAAAATAGGTAGTTTTTGGCGGCCTTGCTCTTGCGCTTGTTTGTCTAATGACGCCATGATGACGGCATATTGTTTATCCAGTCCACTATCGTCATAGCTTGCGATAACACTACTATCAAACGCTGTAATAGCTGCATGTCCCCATGTCTGACGCGTACTACCATCTTTATAGAGATGATCACCACCTTGCGCTGCGCCAATGACCATACATTGACTATCTAGAGCACGCGCTCGTAACAGCAGCGACCAGTGCGCTTGCCCAGTTAAGTAAGTAAAGGCAGAAGGGGCACTCAATAGTTCAGCACCTGCTTGTCGCAGACGCTGCGCCAATGCTGGGAAGCGCAAATCAAAACATACCATCATGCCGAGTTGATAGACTGTATCGCCTACTGCTAGTGGCGCAATTACGGTCTGCGTACCCGGCTCAAAGGTCGCCGCTTCGTTATAGCTGCCATGCTTATCGGCCACAGTTGCGGTAAACAGATGAATCTTGTCGTAGCGTGCGACACGGGTACCATCTGGTGCAAACAGCTGGCTCACTTGGCGCAATCTACCATCAGGAACGACAGTACCATTAGGGCGATAATGGCAGGGTAACGAGCCTGCTAGTACATGGATACCAGCGGTGCGGGCGTAGTCTGCTATCGTCGCTGATAAGTCGTCAAAACGCTCAGCAGTAGCAGATTGCTGCCCCATGCTGCAGCAGTTCTCAGGCAATACAACAAGCTCAGCCCCTCGGCCTTGTGCATCTATGATAGCGGCTTTGATATCTGCTAAATTATCCTCAACATTCTGCTGGCTGTTCATTTGAATAGCAGCGACGTTAAGTTGATGGTTACTTGAATTCATGACAATATTCCTATTGGGTATGAGCTGTATTGGTCATTTGCCGTAATTTATTTATTATAATATTTTCGCGGTAATGAACAGACTGCTCGTATTTATGGATTGCTCATCCTTGTCAAGATGGTAGTCTACTAGCGATAGCAAACCAAACGTATCCGGACAAAACATAAATTATCATAGCAAAATTGTGGCAAAAAATGCTATCGTCATGTCCTGATAAGATTTATGTCGTTACCTTTACTGACAGAATAAACACAATATCACTAAGATCGGAGTGCAATAAGCCGCCCATGAGTATGTCGTTCGGATTGGCGACCACGCTGAGCAACTCACAAAAGCTAACACCGCAAATGCAGCAAGCCATAAAATTGCTGCAGCTCTCTAGTCTTGAGCTCGCACAAGAGGTTCAGGCAAAGCTAGATAGTAATCCATTACTTGAACGTATCGAAAACGATGACGAATACGACAGTGGTGACGATGAAATAGAGGAGTGGAGCGAGCCGTTGACGCTTGATAGCTGGAATCAAAGTAGCAGTGACTCATTTGACTCAGTACCTACTACCAGTACAGAGTACAGCGGCGATAGTAGCGATAGCTTCAGTGATAGTTTGGATAAGTTACAACAGCCTAATATCGATGATAGTGCAATAGATGTAGATAGCTATAGCAGTTCTGATGCCGATAGCTTTGATATAGGTAGCTTTGACACGGGTAACTATGCCTCCACCGCCACGGGCTCTGGCAATAGTAGGGGTGATGAAGATTTTGATAGTTACCAAGGCGGTACTTCGTCCACCATTCAAGATCATGTGCGCTGGCAGCTGAACTTTAAGCGTCTATCAGAGGCCGATACGCTGATTGCAGAGTATTTAATAGACTCCATGGATGACATGGGCTTTATTCGAATTGATATAGATGAGCTGCTACAGAGCTTTGATACGATGGCAAGTTTCTATCAATGGGATGAGCGCGTTGAAAAAGAAGAAGTCTTGACGGTATTACGTATTATCCAGTCCTGTGATCCAGTTGGCGTAGGGGCGCGTCATTTAAGCGAGTGCTTATCGATTCAGCTATCTAAGCTAGATGCCCGCACCGAATACCTACAAGAAGCCCAAGCGCTGCTATCAGCGAGCGAGCATTTAGTCAGTAATAATATTAAAGCACTGACTGAACGCACAGGGCTTGTACCAGAATACATCACACCTGCACTTACGCTACTACGTACCTTGAACGCTTCGCCAGGGCTGCTGTTTCAGTCTAGCCAGCCTGACTATGCTCAGCCGCCTGAGAGCTATGATATTCCAGATGTGTTGGTCACACCTATTAGAAACAATAAGGCGACAAGTAACTCTGAAGCAGAAGAAGATGGTTGGTATGTACGCCTCAATCCAGACACCCTACCAAAGCTACGCGTAAACCAAGAATATGCCAATCTAGTCAAGCGCGGCGATGACAGCCCTGACAATCAATATCTGCGCGAAAACCTCACCGATGCTCGACTGTTTATTCGTAGTATCGAAGAGCGCAATCAAAACTTACTCAAAGTAGCGACTAGCATTGTACGCTATCAACAAGAGTTCCTGCAGCATGGTGCAACCGCCATGCAACCCCTAATATTAAAGGCAATTGCTGAAGAAGTTGACTTGCATGAGTCGACAGTCTCACGCCTTACCACCAGTAAAACCATCTTGACGCCGCAAGGATTGTTTTCTTTGAAACACTTTTTCTCCTCTCACGTAAGTAGTGCTGATGGAGATATCTCATCGACCGCTATCAGTGCCATGATCAAAAAGCTCATCGCTGACGAAGACCCCAAAAAGCCATTATCAGACAGTCGTATCAAAGATGAGCTGTTAGCAGATGGTATCGATATAGCCAGAAGAACCGTCGCCAAATATCGTGAAGCAATGAATATTGGCTCGTCTACTCAGCGCAAACAGAAATATTAATTATCTAAGATCATCTTTCTACAAGGTTAATGGCTACCTGTCTGTATAGTGTAAACCAGATATAAAAAATAAAATTTTTTGATTATATAGAAACCAAGTAGAAATAATAGGTATTGTTACACTTAATTACAATTTAACAGCTTGCTACTGAGCGATTTTCATGACAAATTAGAGTCATACCAACAACGAACACCAAACGCCGATTTATAGTATTTATTTACAACTAATAAAGGAGACGATAAAAGGATACGTCGACACATTACTAGAGGCGTTGGGATAGTTAGTGGTAAGGCAGGATGACAAGAGCAAGAATGCTATCTCATCTGTTGATTGTAAGTTACAAATAAAAGGACAACAATATGAATGTTTCTATCAGTGGTCATCATATCAGCGTTACAGAAGCTATGGACACAGCAGTACGCGAGAAGCTTGAAAAAGTAGAGCGTCACTTCGATCAGATACAAAGTATTCAAGTGATTTTATCGTTAGACAATAGCGGTGCTAGCGACGGCGGTAAAAAGAGCCATAAAGCTGAAGCAATTATGCGTGTCTCGGGTCAAGAAATGTTTGTCCAAGCGTATGAAGATGATATGTATAAAGCCATTAACGAGATGGCAGACAAGCTAGATAGACAAGTACGTAAATATAAAACCCGTCAAGAGCGCAAAAAGACTCAGGGTGCAGGACGCGATAGTCGCTATCAGGATCTAACCCCTGCAGAAGCAGTACCAGCAGCATAGTTCGAGTCTAAACTTTGAACATTATCGTTACAATCTAGTGAAAGTAGACTAAGAGAATAAAAAATTTATAAGTAGCTACTGCATTAGTTTGTAATTGACGTAAAAAAAGACCTTAACGTGTAATACGTTTAGGTCTTTTTTATCATTAGTAAACTTAGTTAGTAAACTTAGAACGAAAATGAACTAGCTGTCAGCTCAAGCTTATCCGTCTAAACATTATTAACCACCGCCGACGGCTTGTACTACTTCTATATTCATACCTTCTACAATACGTAGTTGAGCAAGCTCGCTTTTTGGCATCAGATCGCCGTCGACTTCTACAGCGTAACGACCCTGACTAAGACCAAGCTCATTGATAACCAGTTGTACAGTCTGATGAGTGGTTTGCAAGCTTTTACCATTGACAGTAATGGTGCTCATATTAAATACTCCCTACTAAATTAAAATTCCTGTTCATTCGCTACGTATCTTTTGCTTTATTACTGATAGTTCGTTGCAGCTGATGCAAAGAGCTAAAAACCACAATGACTATTGAACAGCTCAGTTAACTGAGTCCTTCAATCGAAAAGCGGAAACGGCCAACCATAGCCAACCTGCAATCATAAGAACGCCGCCAATAGGCGTAATCGCACCGAACCAACGCGGTGCACCAAGCGTCATTGCATATAAGCTACCAGCAAAAATGACAATGCCAATTTGTAGTAACCAGGCGGTTGTCTGAGTAATATATTTCAAACGAATCAGTAAGCCAACAAGCAATAATCCTAGCGCATGTACGAACAAATACAGCGTTGCCGTATGCCACCATTCAATCTGCTGCATGCTGACACGGCCTTCTAAACCATGCGCACCAAACGCGCCCAGAGCAACAGCAATAGCCATATTAATTGCTGCAATACCGATCCAATTTAACATTGAACAACTCGTATCATCTTAAGGCTACTGAATATCATCTGGCAAAATCACACTATCAATAGTCATCGCATCACGAATCTTGTCCATGGCATTTTTCTCAATCTGACGGACTCGCTCAGCTGAGATAGAGTAAACCGCAGCTAACTCATGCAAGGTGGATTTTTGCTCAGATAACCAACGCTGCTCGACGATATCGCGTGAACGATCATCTAAAGTGCCCATAGCCGCAATGAGTGCTGATGAGTTGTTTTCTTCCCAATCCGCTTCCTCTAACTGCTCAGCTGGATCAATCCCATCTTCCAAAAATAGCTGAGGGGCATAGCGGCCATCATCATCGTCGCTTGACTGCGCCTCAAACGAAGCATCATAAGAAGTCAGACGTGATTCCATCTCTAACACTTGCTTGCGCGTAACATTCAAGTCATTAGCAATAGCGTCCGCTTCTTCTAGTGTCAGCTGATTATTGGTCTTCTTAAGGCTACGCAAGTTAAAGAACAGTTTACGATGAGCCTTGGTAGTCGCAACTTTCACAATACGCCAGTTGCGAATCACAAACTCATGAATTTCAGCTTTAATCCAATGTACGGCAAAGGATACTAGACGTACGCCTTTATTCGGGTCAAAACGTTTGACGGCTTTCATCAATCCTAAGTTACCTTCTTGGATTAAATCTGCTTGCGGCAATCCATAGCCCGAGTAACTACGTGCGATATGAATCACAAAACGTAAATGCGACATCACCAGTAGACGAGCGGCTTCAACATCACCTTCATCATAATAGCGATGCGCCAACTCTTGCTCTTGTACCGGCGTCAAAATAGGAATTTGATGGACAGTATTGATATACGCACCCAAGTTGACCCCTGGCGCTGACAAGTGAGTTGGCATAGCTGGTACTAAATCGCGCGTACTGGTATTGCCCAATGTACTCGCGTCATAAGGTGGTCGCTGAGCAGCGGCCTTTAATGCAGCATCGCGTGCATCATTTTTTGTAGGAGCTGAGCCATCTTTTTTATTTGTATTTACAGCATCAGTAGAAGTATTAGCCATATTCTTGACCTTGGTTAAATAGTTAAGCAAATAGTCAGATAAAAATCTTTATGATTTAATTGTAAAGGATAGCAGCGCTTAGTTGCTATCAGTTTTGGTAATGATGAAGTGATATATTGTAGCGAAACGCTGTAATGATGTGCCATCAACTGACGAGTGGTCAGTAACTTCATTGACCACTAGCTTTAAATAATCTGCCGACTGTGATTGCTGACTTTGTCGACAGAACGCTGTGATATCAGCTTGCGAGTTAGGGTCAGTTGCAACCACATACAGTGATTCGCCAACTGTTACGTCACGTAATGCGACCTTAGTTTTTAACAATGGCATCGGGCATGCAAGACCGCGTCCATCAACGAAACCTTTTATATTTAGTTCAGATTGCGCTGTAGCTACATTATCTGAGTTATGACTTTCAATCGGTAGCAGCTCTAGTAAACCCGCAATATCGTTCTGCTGTGCAGCAGTTAAATTCGCTGATAACTGTATAGAATGCGATACACGTTCGATAACTAATTTACTAGCAGCGGGCATAACTTAAACCTTGTAGATATCTATATTTTAATTTGTTTTATTAGCAATAGGCTCTGATACTGAGTACGAACATAATCTATCAATCATAACTTAGGAGGTCGGTATCACAGTCATCTAAACCTACTATCATTGTTGCTTATTATACCAAATAGATAATGTATAGTTGCAGTTGAATATAATCAACGCTGTGTTCGGTTCACTAGAATCATATAACCAAGAGTTGCACGATTAGCAATTGGCCTATTAGTAGTTATACGATTGAGACTTACTGCATAAATAATGGCCCAATGAATAATTACACAGCCATGTTGCGCAATCGTGACGGGTGGCTAAGTTATTGGTAGTTAAGTTCATTGTAGAATTGACCTTGTATAAACAAGCTCGTATAGTCGAAAAGACGTCGTTAACCATCTTATAGGATATGCACTTGTACCACGCTCATAGAACGAAGCGACCTAACAGCAACAGCTCTTTAGTAGCCAAAAAATCTGTAGGCTTGCCACTTATGCTGTCTAAGCAAAAAGGTAAACGTCATTTCATGAGTTTAGCTTTGCCAAATAGTATCAAGGTAGGACTATCAATGATGCTGCTAGCCATGGCCAGCGGTGCATATAGTCGTGAGAGCCAAATGCTGCCATTGGCTGATAGCTCGTGGCAAGTCACAGATCCGCAAACACTAGAGCTACCAAATCTGCGCGGGCAAGGCTTGAGCTTTGCTGAGCAATATCAGAATAAAATGCTTGGCGAATGGTCATTACAGAATATCAATGGCCGCGTCAGAATGGAGCATGATCCTTGGGTACAAGAAACGATAAAAGACATGACATGGCGTCTCAATGCCCAAGCTCGTCAGCAAGCACCGCTTGGCGTTGTTATCATTGATAATCCTAGTATTAATGCCTTTGCAGCGCCTGGTGGCGTAATCGGTATCAATACTGGGACGATACTGTCAGCTAGTAGCATGGATGAGCTGGCAAGCGTTGTCGCGCATGAAGTTGCGCATATCAGTCAACGGCATTACGAAAGCGGCGCTGACGAACGTAAAAAAGCCTTGCTGATGCAGCTAGGCGGTATGCTAGCTGCGATTGCTGCCTCAGCTGTCGATGGTGATGCCGCTGCGGCTGTGATGATGGGCAGTCAGACAGCCTCTATGAATAGCAGCATGGCGTTTAGCCGTAGTAACGAACGCGAGGCTGACCGAGTAGGGATGCAGATTATGACCCAAGCGGGTTATGATCCTCGGGCGATGCCACGGTTCTTTGCCACGATGAATCAACAGAGTCAGTTAAATCAAGTTGAGAATCAATTCTTACCGAGTTTTGTACGCTCACATCCTCTGAGTAACGAGAGGTTGAGCGAGTCACAAAGTCGCGCCCAGCAGCATCCAGCGCTCTCATTGAGCCAGCAGCAGCGCCATCAAGCATTGTTTGATTTACTGTATTGGCGTGTGCAAGTGACTGGTAAACACGCATCCGAAGTGACGTTGACAACGGCCGCCAAAAACAGTCTTGGGGCCAAACTTGCGCTAATGCATTGGTATGGAGAGCAGCAGCGTTTTACAGATGCCAACAAGGTATTGGCCGAGATAAATGCGTTATCAAGCACGCAGCGTCAAAATTTAGAACCTTTATTGTCGATTACCCACAGTCAGCTATTGAGTGAACAAGGTAAATGGCAACAAACCGTAGATGTATTGGAGAGCCAACAGCGCCTATATCCTGAGCGCCGTGATTTACGTCTTTATCTGGCCGAAGCGCTGACTAATAGTAATCAACCGATAAAAGCACAAGCGCTGTTGAAGCCACTAACAGAACAGCAGCCAAGCGACCGTTATGCATGGCAAAGCTTGCAACTCGCCAATGAAAAACTTGCTAAGACAACCACCTCACCACAGTTAGCCAATATCGCGACGATTAATGCATTGCGCTATCGCAGTTATGATCAGCTATGGAATGGACGCTATGAGAGTGCGCTGACCTCTTTGACGCAAGCCAAACAATTGACGGAAAATCTGCAAACCACAGATCAGGCCAATAGTGCGCGTCCGTTATTGGCCAATATTAATGCAGAACTCAAAGCAATAAAAACCGCCCAAGACTTTAAGCCTTAGACGGTTATTTGTACAGATTAGCCTGCCAATCAATAGCAAGTGCTAGCCTTGTAGCGCTTCTTTGACCATTTTAGAAATCAAAGCAGGATCAGCACGGCCAGCTGTTTTATTCTTCAACACACCCATGACGCTGCCCATATCGCGCATAGACGTCGCACCTTGCTCAGCGATTTCAGCATTTACCAATGCCATGATCTCGTCTTGATTCATTTGCTGCGGCATAAACTCGTTGATGATATCAATCTCAAACTGCTCTTTGGTGGCTAAGTCATCACGGCCATTTTCTGTAAAAATAGTTAGTGACTCTTGGCGCTGCTTTAGCTGTTTTTGCAAAACTTCTAATACTTGGGCATCATCAAGTTCTGTTTGACGGTCAATCTCGATTTGTTTCACTACTGACTGTACGTTGCGCAGTACTTTGACGCGCTCAAGCTCACGAGCTTTCATTGAAACTTTGATATTATCTGATAACGTCTGTTTAAGTTGGCTCACTGCTATTATCCTTATCGATCTGTTAAATGCTATTCGTTAGAGGTCGTTTGTTAAATTTTTAGAACAAAACCTGCTGATAGTGGTTTTAATAAAAAATTATGTCAGCAGTAATAACAAAAATTGTAGCATAAAAAACGCCACTGATATCGATTGATAACAGTGGCGTTAGTGTAGCGCTTGTACTTAGCTAATCAGATTACTGATTAGTACATACGAGTGGTACGAATAGTTTCGCGTTGTAACTTCTTCTTATAACGCTTTACGGCAGCAGCTTTTTTACGCTTACGTACTTGCGTTGGTTTTTCATAAAACTCACGCTTACGTACGTCTGATAATACACCAGCTTTTTCACAAGCACGTTTGAAACGACGGATAGCGATATCAACTGGTTCGTTTTCTTTAACCTTAACTGCAGGCATGAAGACTCCTCGATTAGGATGAGATATAAGGGCATTAGTTTGGCTGTGTATTAGTATTTAGCCGTAATATCTCAAGATTACAGGCATCAGCTCAAACTAGGACAATTCTCACGCATTAGCGTAAGGGCAGGTATTTTAATAAAAAATACCAACAAAGTCAATGATTTTAAGCGTTTATTGCCGATAAGGTATTCAATTAGATAGCTATTTGAATTTGGCTCTCAAACTATGAATTCGACATATATACAACGCTTTATCAATAAAAAATCCCTACCGTCTATAACGGTTTGATTGGAGTTTATGCTATGATAATTCCCATATTATAGGGTCTATTGAACATTCAAATATTAGGACTGCTGATGGCTAAAGTTACACCAAACTAGGCGAAAACCGACGATAATGTCGAGACCTTAGCTAGGTTTTCAACAACGGTTGGGGTAATTTTAGCATCAGCCTTTCAGGGCAGTACTCTTTTTTGTCAATATATGGCGAAATAGTTTGACCTAGAATGACTAGGCTTCAACAATTTTACTGCATTTTGTCTAAAAAATAGTGACTGCCAGCACCCCATTTGAAAGTTCAATAGACCCTAGTAAGCCTATGAACCGTTTTGTGTGTATTTTATTGAGGATGTTGGAATGAAAAAAACAGTATTTAACACGGCATTAAGCACCGCACTTATCGTAGCTTTAGGTGTGAGCGTGAGCGCTTGTAGTGGCGGCGAAGAGCATGAAGAAGTAATGGCAATCGATCGCGTTGACGAAGCTGCTGAACTTGCCATCAAAAATGCGCCACCAGCTGAAGAAATGGAATTCCCAGAGACAGCACTAATGCCAGCGGCTGATGCAGCGGGTACAGAAGCTGACGGTACAGCTACTGCTGAAGCAGGAACGGCTGACGCTGATACTGCAGAAGCAGCAGCTACCGATAATGCGGATACTACCGCTGCTCCTACTGACAGCGCTGATATGGCGGCTACTGACGATACAGCTGCAGCCATTGCTGAATAATTTAGTGGTTAATGGACTATTAACTCAATGGACTATTAAACAGTCGTTGGTCGTATATGTAAGTAATTTAAGCTGATATAACGTATCACTAATTGATTGCAGACTGACTAAGTAAGGGTAAAACCATGATTGATATACAACCGTATATGAACAAACTGAAATTGTCTGTAATCAGCATGAGCGTGGTATTTGCAGTGAGTGCTTGTAGCGGTGATAACACAGCTACGGAAGAGTCGACAGCAGCCAATGAACCAGCTACCGCTGTAGAAGAAACAGCTGTAGCAGAAACCGAAGGCACGATACCTGAGTCTGTGGTTGATCCAGAAACAGATACAGAGTCAAAAGTAGCAACAGAATCTGCTGACATAGTAGATGACGCAGTGGCAACACCTGAAACTGATTCTGAGCCTGAAATGTTGGCAGCAGATGCAGGTGCTAAACTGTATGAATCAAACTGTCAGGTTTGTCATGCTGCAGGTTTGCTCGATGCGCCAAAATATGGTGATACAGCGGCTTGGTCAGCTCGTCTAACCAAAGATAAAGAGACGCTATATATGCACTCGGCTAAAGGCTTTAATAAAATGCCAGCACAAGCGGTGAATGGTGTGACCGAAGCACAAGTTAAAGCAGCGGTTGATTATATGCTAGCGTCGGTAAGCTGATACGCTATATTAGAGTATGTCAGCTATTGAAATTTGCTAAACTGGCCGTCATTGTGACTGACAATGACGGTTTTTTTATGCACGTTTTTTGTCATGCCAGTCTGAGAATATACAGCTGTATCAAGCGAATTCGAGATAGTGTGTGGCTGACTGTATTATAGTCGGTGAACTACTAAACCGCTACGGCGTTACCCTCCTTAGATGTACTACTTGTACAATCTGCAGTCGGCTGCCTTGTACTCATTTTAGAGTTCTTTGACTATAGTTATCCAATTTCTCAAAATGATGTAAGATAAAAGTGCGATAAAAATAGCACGAAAACGAAAGTATAAAGGCAAAAGTATGAAAGTATTGGGCTTAGAGACTTCTTGTGATGAGACGGGGCTGGCGATTTTTGATAGTGAGCAAATAAATAGCGACAACCAAGGTTTGGTCGGGCAAGTACTGTACTCTCAGATTGAGCTGCATGCGCTCTATGGTGGCGTTGTGCCTGAGCTTGCCAGTCGCGATCATATTCGCAAGCTAGTGCCATTACTCAACGAGCTGCTAGAACAATGCGATATGAAGAAAAGCGAGATCGATGCGATTGCCTATACCAAGGGGCCTGGTCTTATTGGTGCATTGATGACAGGCGCACTATTTGGTCGTAGCTTAGCTTATGGTTTGGATATTCCAGCGATTGGTATTCATCATATGGAAGGGCATCTTTTGGCACCGCTTATGGGTGCAAACCCTCCGGCGTTTCCTTTTGTCTCGCTACTAGTATCTGGTGGGCACACGCTACTGATTGCTGCTCACGGTGTGGGACAGTATGAAATCTTGGGTGAGTCGATCGATGACGCGGCGGGTGAGTGCTTTGATAAAGCGGCTAAGATGCTAGGCTTACCTTATCCCGGTGGGCCTAATGTTGCCAAACTGGCAGAAGCTGGCAATCCTGATGCTTACGCACTGCCAAGACCGATGCTTCATCGAGGTTTGGACTTTTCATTCAGCGGTATGAAAACAGCGGTACATAACCTGATTAAAGACACTGCTGGCTCTGATAGTGATCCGCAAGTTCGCGCGGATATCGCCGCGAGCTTCCAGCATGCGGTGGTCGATACCTTAGTGAAAAAATGTGTCAAAGCACTCAAGCAAGTAGGTATGAGCCGTCTGGTTATTGCAGGCGGCGTCAGTGCCAACACGCATCTGCGCGAGATGTTAGAGGCTGAACTGGCTAAGATCAATGCAACGGTTCATTATGCACCGCCTGCGCTATGTACGGATAATGGCGCGATGATTGCTTATGCAGGTTTTGAGCGCTTGCAAGCAGGACAGTCTGATGATCTGGCCGTTAGCTGTATTCCGCGCTGGCCAATGACAGAATTACCAGCCGTATAATTGAGCCTTTTGTCCACCAAACCTATTTGAACTAAGGACAGTCTATGCAGTGGCTTGCTATTGGTCTGGGAGCAGCATTCGGTGCTTGTCTTCGAGCTTGGCTATCGCGTTTTAATGCCTTGCACGGTTGGGTGCCACTCGGTACTTTGAGCGCAAACATCCTTGGCGGACTATTAATTGGGCTTGCGCTAGTATGGTTTGAGCGCATGGGTAGCAACTTATCTGATCATGTGCGTGTCTTTGTGATTACTGGCTTTTTGGGCGGGTTAACTACCTTTAGTACGTTTAGTGCAGAGGTATTTGGCTTTATTCATGACGGGCGGCTGCTGGCAGGCTTAGCGCTCATCGGCTTGCATGTTGGACTGACATTATTAGCAACCGCGCTTGGCTTTTATTTCTTTAAGTGCGTACTTTGAGCTTGTATCGATATCACCTGCTTAATGAGTGGTCTGATTTAAGTGGTTACCGAAATACAGTCTGTTTTAAATGGTCTGTTAATGAGTCTAGAGGGCATAATGACTGGTTCCGCTGGGGTATGATTGGGTAAACCAGATGCTACGTCATTAAGGCAAGGTAAATCTAATAGCATCCATAACAAATTTAAGACGATTGTAGAGGTTTTTAGGTGGCTGATAAAAGTAGTTACAATGAAATAGATCTTGAAAATATCGCCAATTTCAATGAACTAATAGGAACAAATCACTCTTTTAAAGACGGTGATGTTTCAGTCTATTTTAGAGGGTTAAAAGATAGGTTAATATCTGAGATTAACAATTCAGAGATGGTTCTTGGCGCAGTAGCATGGCTCACGGATTATGATTTATTAGAAGCTATGTCTAAAAAACCTTGTCAAATAGTACTGCAAAAAGAGGATTTTTTACGACCAGATATGGAAGTAATATTAAGCCGTAGTTCGAAATTAAAGTTAAGAGAAGCCTATAATAATCTTTCATTCGAATATACATCTGTAAGCTTTTCTAATAAAATCTTTGAATTATCCTATGATGAGATTTTTGATATTGAACCTGTAAGGTGTTTTGGTCTTCTTACTGAAAAAATGAAACATTGCTCTCCGAAAATGCATAATAAATTCTTAATATTTTGCGAATTTGATACTAATACAAATAAAATAAAGCCTAAAAAAGTTTGGAGTGGATCAGCGAATTTAACAGAAATGTCAATGTACTCTTTAGAAAATGCTATTTTAATAGATAATGAAACCATAGCATTACAGTATCTTAAGGAGTATGAATATATTTATTATTTATCAGAAAGTTTAAACTGGGACTCCACTTGGGTTTCTCCATTTAATAATAAGTAATTCAAGGATTAGTTATGAAAAATAGACCACTTATAACTGAGCAAAAAACGGTTAAAAAAGAAGATAGACCACTTAGAAATATATATAGTATTGAAGCACTAAGAAAGAAAATCGGGTGTGCCTCATACGATGACCTAAAGCCGTTGGGCTATGACGTTGACGGTTATTTTTCTCGAAAGGAAGAAGAGAGGCTAAGAGCAATTACAGATCCATATGTACCAACAGACTACGATAGTAATGGGTGTTACTGGGGGACGTAACAAAGAATTGGGACTAGATGGTGGATTGTCTATTTAGTGCCAGACGTGTTTGGCAGCTTGCAACTTGCCCACTCTGCTAATCCACTAGCCTGTGCTTCGTTTCCTTGATGCCTTGCTGCTCTAAGTCTTTTTAACGTTTTACGAGTTGGGTGTACATTATAATATGATACACCTACACCTGTAATAACAGCGCGACCATTATTTTTATCTTGCAGCCTGATTTTATTGGTATTAAGTTTAAAATTGAAGTAGTTGCATATTTTAATAACCTCGCTGATTATAAAATGAACTTTTTCTTTTTCATCAAAGCTAAAAGTTAAGTCATCTGCATATCGGCTGTAAATAATATTACTATCGAAAGATCTCAGGTTTTCAACAATCATGCGATCCAGTTCTATTACTGCAATGTTAGCGGCATAGGGACTTGTAGGGTAGCCTTGAGGTAGCCTACTCTTAATTAGAATAAAATATAAAATATCTTCTGAAATATATTTTTCTAGATGCTTTGAGGTAATATTATCAAAGAAGTCTTTGATATCTAAACTTAAGATATAGCGGTTTTTAAGGTGACAAGAAGCATTCGTGACACAGTTTCTACCCTTAAAAAAAGCATGATCACAGTCATAAATATGTTTTTTTTCATATATATATGCGAGAGGTTTTAATAAAGTATTAAGATGTCTTTTAAAAGATTCATCAGGAATATATATGTCTCTGAACTTACCATTTTTTTTAGATAACTTTATTTTTCGATAAGTATAAACCTTTTCTTTTTTAGCCAAAATTTACACCTCAAATTTCATACCACCGAAATAATGTAAAACCCTATCGAAGTTACGTATCTCCAATCTGCCGCAGGTAGATTAGAGTTTTTCCAAGTACCTGCATGATCCAAGTTTTAAGCGGACGAAACGTCTACGCCAAGATCATGCCATAGCTAACTATGATAGGGCAAATAAGATGCTACTTCATTTCAATGCAAATGTAAATTAGAGTCTTTATTGGATTGACGACAGCAAAAAATATCCTGGTTAATTAGCGGTGAATTGACCCGATAATTAAGCGCATTCAGATGGACATTAATTCAACCTAAAATCCCACATGCATTGAAGTTAATTGGCTACTTCCAAATTTTCAAGCACTCACTAGGGAACCATGCTTTGTTCGTACAACGAGTGTTATGACAAATAAAGCTCTAAACCGGCTTCACAATCCCTTCTAACAAACTCGCAAAACCCTGCATATAAGCAATGTCTTGACTAGAAGTACGCGTCGCCGCATACAACTGACAATGTACGCCATCACCTAATGGTCGCGAGACGACCCAGCCTTTTTTCTCATATTCAGCAACCACCCAATCAGGCAATGCTGCTACGCCGCGTTCACTGGCGACCAACTGAATTAGCATCGCGGTCAGCTCTGTCGTACGAACACTTTCAAAGCTTACTTGTGCTGGCGTCATAAAATTGGCAATGATGTCGAGACGCTTGGCCTCTACGGGATAGGCAATCAATGTCTCGTTAATCAAATCATTGGGGTCAATAAATTTTTGAGTAGCTAAATCATGTGTTGGTGAAAGTACCAAACGACTCTCGTACTCAAACAATGGCTGATAGCTGATACCATCGAGCGGCAAATCGCTGGTCGTAATGAGTAGATCAATATCACCTTCCATTAGCAAATGGTGCGGCTCTGGCTCAAACCCTGTGGCAAAGTCGAGCTCGACATCCGACCACTCACGGCGATAGTGATTGAGTATCGGCATGAGCCAATCAAAGCAACTGTGACACTCTGATGCCAGTCGCAACCTGCCTGCTTGACCGTGTGCTAAGCGCTTGAGGTTGGATTTGGTGCGAGTCACTTGCGGTAAAATACTGTCTGCTAATGATAAAACCGCCTTGCCCGCTGGCGTAAAGCTAAGCGGACGAGTTCGGCGATTGACCAAGCTGATATCGTAATAGTTCTCAAGCTCTTTTAGCTGATGCGAAACGGCAGAGGCGGTGACATGTAGCTCGTCTGCTGCTGCCGCAAGTGAACCATGCGCACGCAGCGCGGTTAATGTATTAAGATGACGCAACTCAAGCATGATATTACCCAACCGCTATCGTGAGAAAAATTCATTATAATCAATATAGCGCTGACTTTCACTCACAGCCCATTATTAATGAGCAATTAATAAGCAATCAACATTTAGCGCTTACGTAATAACAGCTGTGAGATAACCACCAATACTAGTGAAGCAACCAACAATAACGTACCAATCGCATTGACCTCTGGTTTTAGACCGACGCGCACCATAGAGTAAATGCGCAGCGGTAAAATCTCATAGCTAGGCCCTGTGACAAAGGTCGAAACCACTACATCATCTAGCGATAGGGTAAAGGCAAGCAACCAACCCGCCATGACTGCTGGCAAGATAACTGGGATCAATACTGTACGCACCATGGTTGATTCGTTAGCACCCAAGTCGCGTGCCGCTTCCATTAAACGTTCATCTAAACTACTCAATCGTGCAAAGACGGTAATGACAACAAAGGGTAGGCAAAAAGTAATGTGCGCCAATAGCAGCGAGACGAAGCCCAGCTGCAAACCAATCAGTAAGAATAATGCTAATAATGAGATAGCGAGTACAATCTCAGGCGACATCATCAGGACAAATAGCAATCCATTTAATAAGCCTTTACCACGAAAATTATAACGATGTAAGGCTAGGGCAGTGAGTGTACCTATCAAAGTCGAGACAGTGGCCGCCACCAATCCCAAGACAATAGAATGCCAAAATGCATCGAGCATCGCTTGGTTATTGAATAATGATTCGTACCACTTTAAGCTAAAACCGCCCCAGTTATAGCCAATTTTTGATTTGTTAAAGGACATCACTACCAAGACGATGATGGGCAAATACAGTAGGGCATAAATCAGGCCAAGATAGCCTTTGGCGGCGATACTGCCAATCTTAAGCGTACGAGCTTTTTTTGTCGGTGCACTATAAGACATTAGGCCACCTCATTAAAGTCGGTCTTGCCAATACGGCGGCTACTGGCACGATAGGCGATTAATAGTACGGCCATCGCAAGGGTCAATAATACGCTGGCTGCTGCACCGAATGGCCAATCACGCGCATCCAGAAATTGGTTTTTAATAATATTACCGACCAATAAATTACGAGAACCACCCAAGATGTCTGCCACATAAAACATGCCCATCGCAGGCAATAGCACGAGCAGTACACCAGAGATAATCCCTGGTGTCGTTAATGGCAATACCACATGCCAAAAGGTTTGTGTTCTGGATGCGCCCAAATCTTGCGAGGCCAATAGCATATCATTGCGTAAGTCGGTAAATACTGCATATAGCGGTAGCACCATAAACGGGAATAACAAATACGTTAAGCCGGCTATCACCGCGCCTTGAGTGTATAAAATATCAATAGGGGCATCGATGACGCCTATCGCTAGTAGGGTTTTATTAATCAAACCGTTATTGGCAAATAGCAATTTTAGTGCATAAGTCCGTACCAAAGAGTTGGTCCAAAATGGCAGTATCAGTAGTAGCATCAGTAACGGCTGCCAACGTACTTTTGCTTTGGAAATCAGCCATGCAAAAGGATAGCCAAGCAGTAGGCAGATAACCGTTGTGATACCTGCCATCCATAATGAGTGGACAAATACCTCAAAATACAACGGGTCAATCATCCGCACATAACTGTCGATGCTGACAGGTAAGCTAATAAAGGCACTGCTATCACGGGTCAAAAAACTGACAGCGATGACTAGAATATTTGGCAATAGTGCGAATATCAGTAGCCAACCCCAGATTAGCCAAAGCGTGGCGGTACGAAATGGACTTTTACTGCCTAAGTGGTTGCGAGCCATCAGCTACCATCCTTTTGTGCAGTTATGTCTGACGTAGCTTCAGAGTCTTCTGGCAATACCCATTCCCAGCCATCTACCCATGAGACTTTGACGCCTTCGTTTAGTTTGTAATCGAAGCTTGGGTCGTCCTCGTCAAAGAACTCAGAAGCCTTAATGATATGACCATTTGCCAGTTCGATAATCGAATCTAAGGTGCTACCTTTATAGTTACTTTCGATGACACGGCCTAACAGTCCGCTATGCTCATTGTCTTTTGGATCGTATATTCGTAAATCTTCGGGGCGAAGTAGTAAATTGACGATATCGCCCACTTGCACATCATTGGCAAAATTGGGACGACGTAAGTTGCGTAATGTGGTTGGCCCTTCTTGCGCTTGCGCTTCACAGACTTCGACCTCGATGCGTCCGTTAGTCACTTTGCCATCGCGATCTGGCTGGTCTGGATGGACACCTTTGACCTCAGCTTTGAACAGATTGGTTTCGCCGATAAATTTTGCAGTAAATAGGTTGGCAGGGGTTTCATAAATCCCGATAGGCGTACCGATTTGTTGGAACGTGCCGTCTTTCATCACGGCAATACGGTCTGACATCGAGAGCGCTTCTTCTTGGTCATGAGTCACGAAAACAAAGGTAATGCCAAGTTCACGTTGCAGACGCTTGAGTTCAGATTGCATTTGCAGGCGCAGTTTATGATCGAGCGCGGATAATGGCTCATCAAGTAATAGCAGTTTAGGGCGGTTAATCACTGCGCGTGCAATCGCAACTCGCTGCTGCTGACCACCAGACAAATCTTGCGGCTTGCGGTTGGCCAAATGCTCTAGCTGTACCATCGCTAGCATCTCGCTAACACGTCTTTGGATTTCATCTTTTGGTACTTTTTTTAGCTTTAGGCCATAAGCCACGTTTTGGGCGACGCTCATATGAGGGAACAATGCATATTGCTGAAATACGGTATTGACCGGACGTTTATCAGCGGATAAGCCTGCCATCTGTACACCATCCAAATATATCGCTCCAGCATTAGGCTGCTCAAAGCCTGCAATCAAGCGTAGTAATGTCGTCTTACCACAGCCTGATGGGCCAAGCAGCGTCAAAAACTCACCATGTTTGATATCAAGGTTGATGTCTTTTAGGACTTCGGTTTGATCATAGGTTTTTTTTAGACCAGTCAGTTGCAGCAGCACCTGATCATCATGAGGTGACGCAGAGGTGTTATGCGTATTTTGAGATAAATCGGTCATAATATCTGTTCCTAAGCGTCCAATTTCTGTATACAGCTGACTGTCATTATAGGGATTGGCATGAGCGTAAGCGCGGTCTGAATGCTGCCTGAGTGCTGCGTATTATAACAAACCCTTGGTATAAGTCAGTGCAAGTTCATTATAAGTTACGCGAGTAATACTGTCGTAGCAGCGATATATACAGCTATATTTTTAAATGTGACTACATTCACCTAGCGATATTTAGACAAATTTTTTTACCGTTTTTGGGTTTTTATTCCTATACAATCACGTTATGGCTGACAAATATTATTAGCCTGATAGTTTGACGATAATTAGTCAGTCTGTGCTGGAATACATGTATGCAAAACAGCTTATAACTCTAATATTATTGATGATAAAGGATCTCTCATGCCTACCGATATACGTCCAACCACAGGTCAAGAAGCACTTGAGCTTTTAAAAGCAGGTAATGCACGCTACGTTGATAGCCTCACCAGTACCGATGAGTATATGCAGCGCCGTCCAGAGTTGGTCAAGGATCAAAATCCATTGGCCATTATTTTGGGTTGCTCGGATGCACGAGTACCCGTTGAGATTGTCTTTGATCAGGGTTTGGGAGATTTGTTCGTTATACGAGTCGCAGGTAATGTGGTTGCACCATCGCAGATTGGTTCAATCGAGTTTGCAGCCGAAGCCTTTGGTACGCAACTGGTGGTGGTACTTGGACACTCGAAATGCGGTGCTGTCACGGCTTGCGTTGAGACACTGATTAATCCTGAACAAAACTATTCACCTAACTTGCAGTCCATCGTAGATCGTATTCGTCCAAGCGTTTATAACTTGCACGAACTGGCAACTGCCAATGGTCAAGACGTCGATGCAGACGAGTTGGTCGATCGTTCTATCCGCGCTAACGTACGTATGTCAGTCAGTCAGCTAAAGCATGGCTCACGTGCATTAGAGGACTTAACCAATAGTGGTCAGCTATTGGTAGTCGGTGCTGAGTATGATCTTGAGACAGGAAAAGTGCGTTTTTTAGATAGCTAGTTAGTCTTAGATAACTAGCTAGTTAGGGTATACAGACGAACACACCTTGTTCATATTCTTACAAAACCCTATCAGTTATTTCGCCATTTTTTATTATGATAAGAGAACGACGCAAATTACGACAATCGTGATTTGCGTGTTTTTGCCTTTATTTTCTGAATTATATTAGGATAATTATGTCTACTTCATCTAACAACAATAACGACGCAATAGACCAACCTGCTAGCAGCGTCAGTACTGATGGTGTTCAGCCAATCTCATCACAGACGACCGGTTTTACTTTTAACCACACCATGCTGCGTGTCAAAGACCCAGTGAAATCGCTTGAGTTTTACACTGGCGTCTTGGGTATGACCTTGCTTGCCGTTAAGAAGTTCCCTGACATGGGATTCGATTTATATTTCTTGGCTAAGTTGACCGAGAGCGAGCGCGAAAACCTGCCAACTGGCGATGATCTAGAAATCTTTGCTTTCCGTCAGCGTGGTATTTTGGAGTTGACGCATAACTACGGCACCGAAACCAAGGCTGATTTTAGCTATCATGACGGCAATCAAGATCCGCAAGGTTTTGGTCATATTTGTTTTAGCGTTCCAAGCTTGGATGAAGCGGTTGCTTGGTTTGATAAAAATGACGTCGAATTTAAAAAGCGTCCAGAAGACGGTAGCATGAAAAACATTGCCTTTATCAAAGATGTAGACGGCTACTGGATCGAAATTGTTCAGGCCGATTTGATGGGCTAGTTGTCAGAAAGACAGCACCTATTAAGATAAGTGCGCTAATAAAAATAAATAGAATAAAGGAGTATCACCCAGATGCCTACCTCTGAGGCAGAAACGACACTGAGTGCTGAGACAGCTGCGCAGTCTACGACAACGGATGGATTGACCTATCAAAGCATCCTTGGTTCGGCAAATGAGATATGGGTTGGCTTTGTTGAACGCATCCCATACTTTGTCGCATCAATTATCGTTATCCTAATTTTTTGGTTCTTATCGATTGTCTTCAAAAAAATCGTTCACAAATTATTAGGTAGCCGTAGTCGGCATCAGAACTTGGTCAAAGTGTTTCAGCGAGTAGGTGGGGCGCTTATTTTCTTTATTGGTTTTATGATAGCGATGGTTATTGCAGTGCCAGGATTCACCCCTGCTAAGCTGATTGGCGCGCTCGGTATTGGTTCCGTTGCTATCGGTTTTGCTTTTAAGGATATCTTCCAAAACTTACTCTCTGGTATCTTGCTGCTAATTTCAGAGCCGTTTCGTATCGGTGATCAGATTGTCTCAGGCGACTATGAAGGAACAGTCGAAGATATCAAAATTCGCGCAACTACCATCAGGACTTATGATGGCCGTCAAGTGGTGATTCCAAATTCAGATCTCTATACCTCAGCATTGACCGTCAATACCGCTTATAAGCAGCGCCGTCTGCAAGTCGCAGTTGGTATCGGTTATGAAGATGATATCGAAGCGGCCAAAGCTGAGATTATCAAGGCGTTAGATAAGATAGAGAGCGTCTCGAAGAAAGCAACGCCAAGCGTGATTGCTACTGGTTTTGGTGGTTCGTCCATTGATCTAATGGTACGCTGGTTTATCGAAGATGGTACGCAAGCCAATAAGGTTGCCTCGATTCATCAAGTAATTGTAGGTATCAAAAACTCATTGGATGCAGCGGGCGTAAACATTCCATTCCCAATACGTACGATTGATTTGAGTGATCCTTCAGTGAGTGCAATCGTTAATAAAATGAACGAGCAGCAAGACGTTGTGGATGTGAATAAAACAGTGGCAGAGTAGGGCGCTCGGTGAAATATTTAATTAGTTTCGAAACTTTGATTTCCACATTATTCAGAAAACTAAAAAACCGCCACATCAATTGATATGGCGGTTTTTTATACGTGTCTACTTGCTATAAGTATAAAGGCTTATTCGTCTTTTGCTCTAAAGTCGGTATGGCATGATTTACAGCTTGCACCAACTTGTCCAAACGCAGGCTTAACATCGTCCATGCTAGTGGCGTTTTGGGCGGCGGCGTTTAGCTCAGCAGTGACTTTTTGAAAGTTTTCCACTTCAGCACTGAAGCCATCAGCATTAGACCAAACCGCTTCAGTAGCATTACCTACCGCTTCTGGATCTTCAAAATGACTCCAAGGCTTGGCGGCATCTTCTGCCAAGAACGCCGCTTGCTCTTTAAATACATCGGCATCAAATGTGTCAGGTGCTTTTGCCATATCACCCATGACGCCCATTGCATCGCCCCAGTTTTTCATGGTGTCTTGACGCGCTTGCACATCAGGGTTAGATCCTGTTGAAGTGCTACAGGCCGTTAGCCCCAGTGCAGCCGCCATCAAGGTAACGCTGAACAGAGATTTGAAAGATTTGTTGGTATGAACCTGTGCCATATGACTTACTCCTTTAAACTTGGCTAATAGTAAGCGCGATTACAAACGCTCGCTTCGTCGTAAAATATAGTTATACAAAATACTGCCTAAAATTCTTTTGAGCACAGTTGCTAATAAAGAACGTCTTCTATTGTAACGGTTATCTGGGCGATGGGAATTATATAGTTGTTATATCCTCGTAATATTTTAGATAAGCATAACTTAACTTGGTTGTTACTGCTCATAGTTGATTGCGATGATTGTATAGTAGCTGCACAACGTATTTCTGTACGATAACAACGTGGGAGTAGCTCGTTTAGATAGTACTGATAATAAAAAAGGCCAGCGATAGTAGCTGACCTTTTTAATATTTTCCAAAAATATGAGTATTTCAATATTTACGAAAACTACAGTGCTAACCAATCACGCGGTTTTAGATAGTAATCGGTCAACTCAAATTCAGGCGTTCCTTTAGCAGGCTCAAAGCGATAATGCCAACTGGCAAGCGGTGGCATACTGACTAGGATGGATTCGATACGTCCATTACTCTGTAGCCCAAATAGCGTTCCACGATCGTAGACCAGATTGTATTCAACATAGCGACCACGGCGATAGAGTTGAAACTCGCGCTGCGTTTCAGTATAAGGCGTGTTTTTACGCTGTTCAAAAATCGGCATGATACCGTCAAGATAACCGTTGCCCACGGCTTTCATAAAGTTAAAGCAAGTCTCAAAGTCCCAGCCGCGACTCTCAGTACTGACGTCATCATAAAACAGACCACCAATACCGCGCTGCTCATCACGATGGCGCAGATGAAAATACTCATCACACCACTGTTTAAAATCAGCGTAAATATTGTCCCCAAAAGGCGCACACAAGTCATGACAAACTTGATGCCAGTGTACACAATCAGCGAGTACTGGATAGAATGGCGTTAAGTCAAAACCACCACCAAACCACCAAATAGGTGCTTCACCTTCCGCTTCCGCTACGAATAAACGCACATTGGCATGGCTCGTAGGCACGTTTGGATTTTTGGGATGGACAACCAGTGACACGCCCATTGCTTGGGCTTTACGTCCAGCGATATTAGGGTGACGCGCTGTCGCCGAGGCGGGGAGGTTATGTACATGAATATGGCTAAACATGACGCCCGCTTTTTCGATGACCTCGCCATCTGCCAATACGCACGACCGTCCGCCGCCGCCTTCAGGACGTTCCCAGTCATCAGGAACAAAGGTCGCATACTCGTTGTTATTAGTGCTGCCGTCACGCTCTTGTGCTTCTAGCGATTCACAGATACGCGCCTGTAAATCAACCAAAAATTCGCGCACTCGCATGATGTCGTTATTGGTTGGCGTCGTCACGGACGCCACCGTTGATAAGTCTGTTTCGTTATTTGTATTTGTAATACTCATAAGATATCTATTTATTCAGGTGTATGGCGGTATTAAGGTCTGTATCGAGAGAAGCGTCTATATCAAGATTGATATTTTTATCAAACAAGTGGCCCATGCGATCACGTTTGGTTGCTAGATATTCCGCATTCATATCATTGACACCGACCAACAATGGCACCCGTTCGACAACATCAATACCATGCTCAGTTAGATAAGCGACTTTGTTTGGATTGTTGGTAATGAGCCTGACGGCATCGACACCGACATGGGCAAGCATCGGACCACACATATCATAGATACGCGCATCGGCAGGCAAGCCTAACATGAGATTAGCATCCAGCGTATCATGCCCCTGATCTTGGAGGGCATACGCACGAATCTTATTGGTCAAACCAATACCGCGGCCTTCTTGACGCAAATACAAAATTGCACCGCAACCTGACTCTTGGATGGCTTGCATGGCAGTATTGAGCTGCGGACCGCAGTCGCATTTCAATGAGCTAAACGCGTCGCCTGTCAGACATTCAGAATGAATGCGAATGAGCGGCACTTGCTTTGCTATCGATTCGTTCTTTTGGTTTAATATCATGTCGTCTGAGGGTTGGCTAGCCATGATATCTGTCTGTTGATCGACCACAGTTAGACCAACGGTCAGCATGACATGCTCTTGACCTTCGCTATTTTCAAAGATATGAATATCAAACTCGCCGTGACGAGTGGGTAATTTGGCACTAGTGATAAATTGATATGACATTGCTGTCCTACATAAGCCTAAAGTCGTGGCGGTGAAAAGTATGTTGTTGCTGTTTGAGATGAGCGCTGTTTGAGACGGTTACTGTTCGAAATAACTATTAGTTGAGATGAGCATGTCACCTAAACTTTCCTGCTAAGATTAAAATGATACCAGTATAACCTGTTCATAGAGACAGCGTGCTCATTGTATTTTTTATAAAAACACACAAAGTTCACAGACGACGCACGATGATTAAAGCGACAATTAAAAAAAAATGCTATTATGCCATACTATTTTGACGGATACAGTGACAAGTCTTTACCCTTACATTACTATGTCGTCACTAACATCCGCTATTGATGCAAAATAATAGGGCATAATGTCACCCCTCAGTTGTCAATAGTATAAAAGCATCAATAGTTTGATATCAAAACGTTGGTATTGACGCGCAGCCTATTGTGCTAGCGTGTCTACTGTCGTAAGTAGCGCAGCTATACAAATACGAAAGTTGCATGAATAATTATATGGTCGATTACATCAATAATGATGTAGGTATTATTGACGTCTTTTGATTATAGTCACCGCTATATTTTAAAGACACGTCTTGTCAGCAGATTGGTAGGTATCGTACGGTTTATGCAGCAGTCACCTCATTCTCCAAAGTCTCAGTCCCTATCTACATCAGTGCTGGATTCTGCTGCTCAGTTATCGAGCTTACAGCAGACCTATACTGTGATACCACGTGTGCGTCCTCATACGCCATTGCTTGATGCAATTGATACACCCACTGACCTCAGCACACTTTCGGCTGCCAAGCTTATTACGCTGGCTGATGAATTGCGCCTTTTTCTATTGTATTCAGCTGGTCAGAGCGGTGGGCATTTTGGTGCCAACTTGGGCGTGGTTGAGCTGACCATAGTATTGCATTATTTGTTAGAGACGCCGCAAGACCAAATCGTCTGGGACGTGGGTCATCAAGCTTATGCTCATAAAGTACTGACAGGTCGCCGTGAGCAGCTAGGTACTATCAGGTCTAAAGATGGTCTGACGGCGTTTCCTGAGCGCGCAGAATCTGTCTACGATACATTTGGCGTTGGTCATTCATCGACCTCTATTTCAGCTGGTCTGGGTATGAGTCTCGCCCTGCGTTATCAAGGCCGCGAGCAAACGGTTGCTTGCATCATCGGCGATGGTGCAATGACAGGCGGCATGGCATTTGAAGCCATGAATGACGCAGTACAGCAAGATGCTGATTTGCTAGTCATCCTAAATGATAATGATATGTCGATATCATGCTCTATTGGTGGATTTTCACGACATTTAGCCATGCTTTGGGAATCAGGTTATCAAGTAGATATCTCTGAGTCAGGTGAGCCAGTACTCTGTCACCGTCCTGATATGCAAGCGTTCGATCGCCGCAAGCGTCACAAAGAGATGCGTGATGTTCCGCAGCTAGAAGACAACTTATTCAAAGCGATTGGTTTTACCTATTTTGGTCCATTTGATGGGCATAATATTCCTGAGCTACTGCGCGTATTGTCACTGGCTAAGCAAGTAAAAGGCCCAGTATTGGTACATATCTATACCACTAAGGGTAAAGGCTTTGCACCAGCAGAATTAGATCCAGTGGGCTATCATGCAATCAGTAAATTGCCAGTCGAAAATCATAAAGAGCATAAAGAGCATGAAGAGTCTAAAGCTGACTCCATAGAGCAGCCAACGAAACAACCAAGTACAAAGCCAGCGTTAAAATATTCGCAAGTGTTTGGCCAGTTCTTATGTGATAAAGCGGCTGAAGACGATAAGCTACTGGCTGTCACCCCTGCTATGGAAGAAGGCTCAGGGATGACGGACTTTGCTCGTCACTTTCCAGAGCGTTTCTTTGATGTGGCCATTGCTGAGCAACATGCTGTCACACTAGCGGCTGGAATGGCAACTCAAGGCGTCAAACCTATTGTCGCAATTTATTCAACGTTCTTGCAGCGTGGGTACGATCAGCTGATTCATGACGTGGCTTTACAGAATCTCGATGTGATGTTTGCCATAGATCGAGCGGGCCTAGTCGGTGAAGATGGTGCCACGCATGCAGGCGTGTTTGATTTTGGATTCTTGCGTTGTGTGCCTAATATGGTGATTGCAGCGCCAAAAGATGAGAACGAATGCTACCATTTGCTCAATACTTGCTATGAGTATCCAGGCTGTACGGCGGTACGTTATCCGCGTGGTACAGGCACAGGTGCTGATATTAAGCAGCCAGCCCAAACTTATAAAATTGGCGAAGCAGTTGTCGAGTCAGTATTAGGTAAAGCTGATGCACCTTACAAATTGGCATTATTGGCCTTTGGTACGATGGTTGCAACTGCTCAGCAAGCCGCAGAAACCCTAACAGATAACGATGCAGCGTTAGATTGCCAGATACAGGTGGTCAATATGCGTTGGGTAAAACCGTTAGATACGGTAATGCTTGAGACGTTACTGGCGCAAGGGGTCACTCATATAGCAACCCTAGAAGAGCACATGATTATGGGCGGCGCGGGTAGTGCAGTGAATGAGTATTTACTCAATGAATCGGCTGCCTTTAAACAAAGTCGTCCAGCTATTACTAATATCGGTATTCCTGATCGTTTTATCGCTCATGGCTCCCAAGCAGAGCAATTGGCCGACTGTGGTCTAAATGTCGAGGGCGTGACTAAACAGCTTAAAAAGCTCTTATTGTAAGCATTGTTTTTAACGTTACAATATTATTTTAAAAAATTAATGCGTTAAAAAGGTCTTACTCAAAACTAATATAAGCTCCTTAAACAGAGCAAACGCCTACTAGCCGTAGGTGCTAACTTTTTTACAACTTGCGCAGTTTAGATGATCGCCAAAGTACTGGCTTGGTCAGCGTGACGGTTTTTTCGTTTTTATCGAACAATTTTAGTATAATGCGGGTGTCTTTTATAAGTTTCCGTTTATAAGAGACACGTTTTTAATCGCATAGATGTGGTGTGATGCGGCGGCTGTTTGGCATGTTGTGGGCACAAAGTTAGTCTTATTTTTTTATATTCATTCATCAAGCAAATAGGTTATTTATGGAACCCATGGTCGTCATCGCAGCGCGTACTGCTGAAAAAGTTGGTAAAGAGATTTTATATGCGCATCAAAACCGCCACAAAATCGAGTTAGATATTGAGTCTAAAGGACTTGATGGTCTGGTTACCCGCATTGATCGCTTTAGCGAAGAGCTCACTATTGAGACGCTAAAAGCCAGCTATCCTAATCATTCATTTTTGGGTGAAGAGTTTGGTATGCAAGAAGGCCGCGGCGAAGATGCTGACTGGTGCTGGATTATCGATCCACTAGACGGCACTAAGAACTTTGTCCACGGTGTACCGCAGTTCTGCGTATCTATCGCAGTCCAGCATAAAGGTGTCACCCAACATGGTGTGGTCTATGATCCTGTTCGTGATGAGATGTTCTCAGCGAGCCGCGGTAAAGGCGCGCGCTTGAACAATCGCCGTATGCAAGTGAGCGAGCGCAAAACCATTGATGGCGGTTTCTTTACGACTGGTCATCCGCTTGAGCGTAAGCGCAATGGCGAAGTTATCTCTTATGCCAAACAGCACTTTGAGAGCTTACAGAAGATATCTGAGGCAGGTGGTCAGGTACGTCGTATGGGTTCAGCTGCACTTGACTTGTGCTATGTTGCTGCTGGTCGTTTTGACGGTTATTTTGAGATGTCTATCAAGCCTTGGGACATCGCTGCGGGCGAGCTTATCGTAACTGAAGCACGTGGTGTGGTGGTTGATCATACTGGCGCGCACAACTCTATGACATCAGGCTCTATCTTTGCTTGTAATGTGAAATTGCTTAAGCCATTGATGCAAACAGTTGTACAAATTTGGGGTGACGCAATCTAAACGTTAACCTTAATGGTATTAACGTTTAGCGCTTTCAGGATTTAAATTCAAGTAATATCTATATTGAGTATGAATGAAAAAAGCTGGTTCCGTTATGGAGTCAGCTTTTTTGTTTTATCATCACCCTTATTGCCTGCTTTATCTTCGACGGTAATGCCTTTGAATGCTAATTCCTTACTGGTAGTTTCTAGCAGCTGCAACTCTTCTTCTATCAGCATTAGCATATCTTGTACGCGAGGCAGCGCCTTGCTACAAGCGGTGATACCAAACTCAATCTTATCTAAATAACTGGCTAAGGTGATATTCATCGCTTGACCATTAAAGACAATAGAAGCGGGGTACAACGATTGCAGACGTGCGCCGTTCCAGTACAGTGGCTTTTCAGAGCCAGGAACGTTGGAGATAATTAGGTTAAAGGCCTGCTTTTTGGGGAATAACCCTGTCGCTAGATTGATACCCTCCCACGCATAGGCAATCACACTATAGTTGATAACCTGCGCTTGATTCATGCGGCGAAAGCGACGTTTGCCGTTATTCATACTGCGATGAATCAATTCTATTCTACGTAAAGGATTGTCTAAGTGGGTACCCAAATTTGCCAATACAAATGACAGCTGATTACCCGAGACACTTTTGTCTGTACGTAGCGACATCGGCACAAAGGCAATCAATGGTTTGCTCGGCAGGGCGTCCATCGAGATTAGATAACGGCGAAGGGCACCAGAACAGACGGCGAGTACGACATCATTTTTGCTGATATTCAATCTCTCTGCGATATCGTTAAAGCGTTTGATGTCATAAGACTGTGCTGCTATACGACGAGATGCCGAAATGCGCTTGTTCAAAATGCTCATAGGTGCATCAAAAGTGCCGACATAGCCTTCATCGCTATAGTTTTTAAGGTTGTCTAGCAGCTCTGTGAATACAGGTTTGATGGTAGATATTTGCTCTTTAATGATGCGTTTGACCGATCTTTCAGCTGGCAAGATAGCGTTGACATGGTTGCGATGGCGCGCCATCAACGACCACACTGGCAAGGTTACGGGTTCTGTCGCTGATTGCGATAGCGACTTTTGTACCAAACGCATCGCAGCGATGCCATCTACCAATGAATGGTGAATCTTAAAGTACAACGCAAAACGCTCAGGGCTGCCCTCAGTTTCGGGCTCAATACCCTCAACCACATGACATTCCCACAGCGGCATGGCACGGTCCAACAGACGTCCATGCTCTCGTGAAACGTACATCAATAGTTCACGTACGCGTCCAGGACTTGGTAGCGCGACATGATGCAAATGATGCTCAACATCAAAATCTTTGTCTTTTTTCCAAAAGGCTAAATGTTCAAGTACCTGATTAAAAGGAAAGCTGGGCGGCACATCAGACTCTTGCATTTGTTTTACCAATTGATAGACAAAATCGCTATCCGCATTGTCTGGTAATTCAAATACAAACAGTCCACCAACGTGCATGGGCTGTTTACGCGACTCAAGAAGTAGAAACAACTGGTCGACTGCTGTGAGAAGTCGCATAATAAATCCTTTTATGACGATAAGTGTTATGTGAAAATTATAATAAGTAGATATTCAATCAAATAACATTTTTTATTATTTTATAGAGCGTGTTAAGCAATCAACCATAGCACTGACAGCACTATACGTAAATACTCAACACGCTCTATTATGACATGTCATCTATACTTCAATTTATTGAAAGAAATACCCAGTCTGTGGTGAGCTGGCAGTAGCCATCTTACGCATAGGCATACGACCTGCCAAAAACGCAGCGCGGCCTGCCCACATAGCATGTTTCATTGCGTGTGCCATCATTACCGGGTTTTGTGCATTGGCAATGGCTGAGTTCATCAGTACGCCATCACAGCCAAGCTCCATTGCAAGTGCAGCATCAGACGCAGTGCCGACACCAGCATCAACCAATACGGGCACTTTAGCGTTTTCGATTATTAAGCTAAGTGTATGACGATTGAGTAGACCAAGTCCTGAACCAATCAAGCTGCCAAGCGGCATAATGGCGACACAGCCCATGCTTTCTAATTCTTGTGCGACGATAGGGTCATCTGACGTATAAACCATCACCTCAAAGCCATCATCGATCAATACTTTAGCGGCTTTTAAAGTTTCCATAACGTTTGGGTATAAGGTTTTTTCATCACCCAATACCTCAAGTTTAACCAAATTATGCCCACCCAATAACTCGCGAGCAAGCTTACAAGTGCGAATGGCTGTTTCGGCGTCAAAGCAGCCAGCAGTATTCGGTAATATCGTATATTTATCAGGTGAAATCACATCTAATAAGTTAGGCTCATCACTATTTTGTCCAATATTGACACGGCGAATAGCAACGGTCACGATTTCGGCTGCTGAAGCGGCAATGGCTTCTCCAGTCTCTGTCATGTCTTTATATTTACCGGTACCGACTAACAGACGCGAAGAAAAGGTACGGCTACCGACAGTAAAGGTATCTTGTAAAAGTGGTGTTGGATGAGTAGTGCTAACGTTCTCTGACATAACGGAAAATCCTAATATCGAGCGGGAGAAGGGACAGACAAAATATGATGGGCAATCTAAGCAATCTAAAAGTTGTAATAGACAATGGCAAGCTGTCAGAAAAAAAATCGCATGATATGCTCACTTTGATAGTAATAATATGTGCTGGGCGATAGGTATAAAGCGCCAGTCACATAAAATAATACCCGTCTAAAACAAAATGCTATTATAACAAACTCATGCAACCTTACTGGCAGTCTTTTTTGATTCGAACTGTTAAGGACAAGGCATCCATCATGTCTTGGCGTGCGTACTTCTTACCTTCTCCTCACTTATTGGGCCGTCTTTATGATGCAGTTGCCATACAGCTTTGCGAAACGCCATCAGATTTTAGCCATACTTGCGATAGATCCTGAATTGCCGCCAACATTGGTACTCACCAAAGCTACTCCGTTGTCAGCGATCAATGAAGCGGTACGGTTTTTACAGCAGCAAGGCATTCGCGGTGTACCCACTTACGAAAGTGTTAGCGCAGATGATTTTGAAAAACGTATGAACGCAGCTTATGCTGGCAATACAGGAGAGTCGCAGCACATCGCTGCTGGACTTGAAGACCACCCTGATCTCGATAGTCTGGCAGATAGCGTCCCTGAAACTGAAGACTTGATGGATCAACAGGATGATGCGCCTATCATTCGTTTGATCAATGCATTATTGTCCGAAGCTATTCGTTTAAGTGCTTCAGACATTCATATTGAGACTTTTGAAAAGCGTTTGGTCGTTCGTTTCCGAGTCGATGGTGAGCTAAAAGAAATCATCACACCAAAACGCCAGCTAGCTCCATTGTTGGTCTCGCGTATTAAGGTAATGGCTAAGTTAGATATCGCCGAAAAGCGAGTACCGCAAGATGGTCGCATCAGTTTAAGATTGGCAGGGCGAGAGGTCGATGTGCGTGTATCGACCTTACCATCGAGCTTTGGTGAGCGTGTGGTGATGCGTCTATTAGACAAGCAAGCTGGTCGTTTGAATATGACGTATTTGGGTCTTTCTGATAGTGACTATACTGAGCTAAAGCGCTTAATTCATCGTCCGCATGGCATTATTTTGGTGACAGGACCGACTGGCTCGGGTAAAACCACGACGCTATATTCTGCATTGACCGACCTCAATGACCAAACTCGCAATATCTTGACCGCCGAAGATCCGATTGAGTTTCAGCTTGATGGTATCGGGCAGACGCAGGTTAACAATAAAGTAGATATGACATTTGCTAAAAGTTTGCGTGCAATGCTGCGTCAAGATCCCGATGTGGTGATGGTTGGTGAAATTCGTGATTTAGAGACAGCAGAGATTGCCGTACAGGCGTCTTTGACAGGGCATTTGGTACTATCGACGCTGCATACCAACACTGCTATCGGTGCAGTCACTCGCTTACAGGACATGGGTGTTGAGCCGTTTCTGTTGTCGTCGTCGCTTATTGGCGTAGTAGCGCAGCGTTTGGTGCGTACCTTATGTTCACATTGTCAAAGCTGGCAGGCTGCCGATACCGAGCAAGCCAAGCTATTTACCGAAATTGGCATTGGGTCAACGCTGAAAAGTGATGCCAAAGATATAGCAAGTGAGTCGATTCGTTTGCCCAAGCCAGTTGGCTGCGATAAATGTAATCAGTCAGGATTTAAAGGACGTACTGCTATCTATGAAGTCGTGCCAATCGACGATACATTGCGCCGTATGATTCATAGCAATACGGCTGAGTATGAGCTGGAAGAGTATGCGCGCCAGCAAACACCGTCGATACGTGCAGATGGTTTGCGTAAGGTCATAGAAGGGCGTACGACATTGGAAGAAGTGCTGCGAGTGACGAAAGAAAGCGCCTTAACGGACGATACAATATTGGTATAAATTTGCGAACTAGATACTGGTATAGCAAATAAAAAACAACTGGTGTGAATAGCCAGTTATTTAGTTTTAAAATTTTTATGATTGTGAAGCTTTAGAGTTTTTAGCCGCTATTATTTTGCAGCCATACACTCAATCTCAACGCTTGCTCCAGCAGCCAGTTCTGATACGCCAAAAGCTGAGCGTACAGGATAAGGCTTTATCATCTCAACCTTGTAGACCTTATTAAAGTCATCAAAGTCATCCATATCAGTCAGCATGACCATACATTTAACGATATCAGACTTTCGGTAGCCGTACTTTAATAGCGTGCTATGGATGTTATCGAGCACTTGCTTGGTTTCAGCTTTGATACCGCCTTTGACCAGTTTGCCATCTTTAAAGCCAATTTGTCCCGACATATACAACGTATTGCCCACGCGTACAGCCTCTGAAAAAGGATAAGTACCGCCATCGCCCAAGAAAGTAGGGCCAGATTTAGCAATGCTAACAACTGTCGTCGTATTAGCATTAGCGCTATGAACAAAACCCAATGAGCACATAGTGGCTAGCGCTAGCGTAGATAGGCAAGTGCTAAGTTTGGACATACTGTTTCCTCATTGGGTTTGTTATCAATTTTTATTAACTACTTGTCAGTACTATTATTTTGAGTAGATGATGCATCGCTTTCTTCGATTGATGCCTCGGTTTTAGAGTCATCTTCTGCAACTTTTTCAGACGCTTTACCTTGGCGGCGTGCCTCTAGCTCCGCTTTTGGTATCCATGCCCACGTCATCTCAACCACAATTGGATCGCGGTCACTATCAGATTCACGATCTTTGATGACACAAGGGATAATCATCTCACCTTTTGGTGTGTTTAGGATATCCAAACGCTGTTCATCAGACAAGCTTGCAATAGCAGCAATTTGACCTTTTTTGATTGGACGATGGAAATTTACCGAGTAAGATTTAATCAGCAGAATGCGATCAGAAGGCAAGTTTAAACCCAAAATAAAGCCAGTAGCCGTCTCAGCCAGTAATGTGATAGCGACTGCATGAATAGAGCCGATATGGTTTTGGACGGCTTTATTGTTGTTTAAACTAACGACGACTTGGTTTGGTTCTACCGTCTCATAATAAATGCCGGTCGTGCCGACATAGGGAACGACCTTGCCAAAGGCTTTAGATAAAATACTTGAGCGTGCACCAGCAGGCAGATATTTGGTGACGGATAACAGTTTGGTAAATTGATTGCTAATTGGTTTTAGCGTGCTACTGGGTTTTTCAACTGAAGATTTTGTGCTGTCAGATACTTTGGCTGGCAGTTTATTGGTCAACTTGGCGGGTAGTTTTTTTAATAATCCTGACATACAAAATTCCTTAACGTAAATGAGTTGAATGACATTATTAGCATGGCTTTTTATGATAGCGACACAAATATAGATAATGAAAGTCGCTATAAATACTATGGTACATCAACCATTGCCTTCCTACTATTATTAGCATGAACTGCTGCGCTTACAAAACTATAGTAGCGTGGCTATGTTGCTAGGTTATGTCATCAATTTAGATCGCCACTTAAAGTAGTCTAGGTATCTTATATGCCAGCGTCATTTGGACAAAGGAAGCCGAGTGAAAGTACTACAAATAGTAGACTAAGTGAGACTGATACCGTATCTAATTTATAGAGGGTTGACTATAGTTACCATGCCAATAGACAGTCACGTTATAATGACAAAATGTTAGCATGTCTATTTTAAACCTGTTTTTAATGCCGCTGGATAACGTTATGCCTGATATGTCTGCTCATGAACCGACCAATATTATTTATACGGGCGTTGCTGGTACAGGTAAAACCTATAGATTACTGCAAATCGCGAAGCAATATACCGACTATCTACCCAAGACTGAAAATGAAGATTTATTAGCACAGCTGCTGCAAGGTCTAAGCTGGCGCGAAGTATTATGTTTGGTATTTTTAGATTTACGTACTGAACAACAGGATTTGTTAAAGGTACGAGAAATTATTGATCATCCTTTTTTTATGACCAAAGCTGCTCAGAACTCACGTGATAAAAATCTAGATAGTACAGCTTGGTTAGAGTTACGCAGACATAGCCCTACGAACTCTCAAACAGTCAGTTTTGATAACCGCGCTAGCCAAGCTTATTTTGATAAAGACAACAGTGGAGCATGGTATTTATTACCTGAGTGTATGGTGCTACTAGAAGATTTATCGCAGCAATTAGCAGAGTTTCAGCAGGCACAGCGTGACAACCAAGCCCATCAAAATCAAAACATTGCTCAGCAACGTTTTAGTATGGTGAGCTTCCACCAAGCCTACGGTTATGAAGAGTTTGTAGAAGGTATACGGCCTGTCATGAGTGGCGCTGCACCAGCAAATAACAGCCCTTCTAATCAAACTCAAATGAGTTACGCGGTGCAAGATGGAGCATTCCTGAAGCTATGCCAACGCGCAGCCCGTGACCCTCAGCAGCGTTATGCCATGCTGATTGATGAGATTAACCGTGCTAACGTGTCACGAGTGTTTGGTGAGCTTCTCAGTTTGATAGAGCCTGATAAACGAGCGGGCAAGCCAAATGCGATGACAGTAAGTTTGGCGTATTCTGGGCGTGCTTTTAGTGTGCCTGCCAATGTCGATATTTATGCCACTATGAATACCCAAGACCATTCTTTAGCACCACTTGATATGGCGTTACGCCGACGTTTTCGTTTTATTGACTGCTCACCGCAGCCTAATTTACTATCGACAATTCGAGCCAGCAATGACACCGACACTGGACTGTCTGACGGTTCAGAAGCAGCTATGATAGATTTGAGCAAATTACTAACAGGCTTAAATAAACGTATCGTGCAGACACTGGGAGTAGAAGCGCAGTTGGGACATGCTTTTTTATTTACCGTCACTCAATTAGAGCAATTACAAACAGCTCTCGTTGAACAAGTTATTCCTCAATTGGCTCAAGCAGCTGGTGGTCAAATTACGGTGCTGCAGTATATCTTTAGAGATGAGCAGCAACCGACAAGCAAGCAGTTTGTACAGGACAGTCAAGCATTGATGAATGACGACTTGTATAATCCGATGGGCAACCAAAACAATGCTTCCGCTGAACACCAAATGTTTGCAGGGCAGGGTTCTTTTCTTGGTCAGTCTATGAGTGTAAATAGTTATACTATCAATGCCGATCTGACTGCTAGGGAAGGTGAGTTTAGTAATGCTGCTATCTATCAGCGTTTGTACTAGCAGGGTGACCGTTCAGTGATAACGAATAATCCATATTACGCCAAAGAGCACTCTATTAGGGCAAATAGTCGTCAGACTCGTATCCCTAATAGTAGTGTCGCTACCATGAATGTTATCACCGTGTTTGAGCATCAACGTCTGACCGTGCATGATTTTTTGCAAGCATCTGATTTCGATTGGCTAATAGTGCAAGAGTTTGCAGCATTTACTATCAAGCGTAAGCGAGGACAGTGGCAGCTTAAGGTTGGGCACTATATTGGGATTATTCTCCTACCTAGTGGCATAACGCTTGAGATATTGCCAAAGCTAAATCAGTCTACTCAGAGCAATGATATCGTCCAGACCCGTCATTGGGTACAGGGTATGCTATCGGATTTAATTAATCTTGATACGCGTAACAATCGTAAGCTACCCAATACGAAAAATTTCGGTCAGTTTAGTCCCCAGTCCACTCCTTTAGCGTTAAAAGTATTGCCTATATCAGACTGGCTGATTGAGCAGTTTTTGCAGCGTTTAATGGATTATCAACCAACCAAGCATTATCAGGCTCAGATTGAAAATCAGGCATCCCTGCAAGGTCGACTGCTTATCAAAGAGCAACTGCGTCATAATAGTATGCAACCGCATAAGTTCATCTGTGAAAGTAGCGTATTAAGTCACGACATGTTGGCCAATCGATTGATTAAGAGTGCATTGGTTTACTTGATGCCTTTATTGCCCAAGTTTATTTCCTCAAAACTGTTGCAGCCATGGCAGCAAGTGCCTACACTAAACAACTTTGAGATGCAGCAGATAGCGTTAATATATGCTCAAGCAAAGCGTCAGCTAGACGTTCAGCCACTCCAAAAGCAAAAATTGCATGCCGCGCAGCAGTTAGTAGACTTGGCATACTGGTTATTGAAACAGACGACAGCTACGACAGGTAACGGTATTGATCCAAATAGACAAAATTGCTCTCAGCTAAGATTGTGTTTATTGATCGATATGAATCAAGCTTTTGAGCAATGGGCAAGTCAGCGTATCGCATCTGTATTTCAGCAGATTAGTAGCAATTATCGTCCTTTTTACCAAACCCAAAGTGTCTGGCTAAACGATGCTGAAGGACTAGCGTGCTTATCTATACGGCCTGATTTGCTGATATTTGAAACTGCCTCTGATGATTATCAAAATCAGAGTGATACAGCAGCTCATCAAACTAAAGCTAAAGAAAAAACCAAAGGTCACTACAGTCATGTCATCGATATTAAGTGGAAGTACTTACCACATGCCGCTGCGATTAGTGCGAGCGACGCTTATCAATTGACTAGCTATGCACAAGCTTACTTGGCGGGGCAGATCTGGTTGGTTTATCCGGTGCTAGGTAGTGATAGGCAGCCAGTAGCGCTCAAGCAGCAAACTCATTATGGTAGTAACGATAGCAGTAGCGATGATATTAAAAACAATGAATCAATTGATGCCCATTTATGGTTAATGCCGTTTGATGTTTTGACAGGTACACTCAACGGTGAAGTACTGCCACATTTGGACAAAGTTTAATATCGTTATCAATGACAGCGCGAATGACTGATGGATAAAGGGCCTTATTGTCACTATTTTGGTGAAATTGACGTAATTTTAAAAAAATTAGCGATTATTTGAAATTAATCGAAAATAGGTGTTGACACAATCGCCTTTACCCCTTAATATGTGCACCTCGATAGCGAGGAACATTAATAAGTTAGCGGCATTGCCAACAACGAGTTGATTGACAAACTATCGTGATAATAGAGAATTTCGGAGTGTGGCGCAGTTTGGTAGCGCATCTGGTTTGGGACCAGAGGGTCGTAGGTTCGAATCCTATCACTCCGACCATCTATTTTAAGAGCCTTACAGGCTTTTTTTTATGTATAACGGTTTAGTTTCTGATATAGTAAAATATATTGCAAAGTAAGCTTAGTATATAAAAGTCCTCTAAGAGCGCCTGTAGCTCAGCTGGATAGAGCATCTCCCTTCTAAGGAGGTGGCCGCAGGTTCGAATCCTGCCAGGCGCACCATTTAGCCTGCAAATCTTGCCTATTCTTTGGCAATAGTTATGGCGGTTGTAGCTCAGTTGGTAGAGCCCCGGGTTGTGATCTCGGTTGTCGTGGGTTCGAGTCCCATCAGTCGCCCCATATTTTATTCTGTATGTATCTACATAAAAATCATATCTCAATCTAAAAAATATATAAGTAATAGCACTCGCCCTTGATGGCGATTTTTTTATGCCTATTCGATTTTATCTCTATATTATCTTTATAATATTAAACAGATTGAGTTTGATAGCACCTTCAATACTAGATAATCCCCCAAGTTTTTACCAACATTGCCTATAGTTTTCCTTGAGGCCTAGCGTGACTGTGTCTATTCTATTATCGTTTAGTAATTCTAATAAGTAAATAGACATGACGTTTTAAATGATGCATTATGCTTAAATGTTATCACATTCATTGTATTTAATAAAAATTATTTATTGGAGCCAGTATTGGCATAGAGCAAACCGACAGAACTTGTTATTAAGAGTATTATTTTTTTAAGATGAATCGTTATTAATCTGCATTACTGAGGAATTGATTGATGGACGCACTGAGTGTATTGCTGCAAAACGTGCATTTATTTGAGACTAAGTATTACCGTCTAAATGGCACTGGCAATTGGTCTTATTCTATTACTAGAAAAGACACCATTTTATTTTACTTAGTAATGTCTGGCGGTTTTTGCATTGATGTCGGTAATGGTCTACGGGAAGCTCGCGCTGGCGACATGATTATGATTCCGAATGCGCACAAGCACGTGAGTTATGCACTTAATCACCATGGCGATGTTGCTGAGTCGCTTGATGAACTATTGAGTAATTGCACCGAGCGTACACTTGATATCGATGGCGATGGAGACCCCAATTCATCTTTGATACTAATCGAATGCAAATACGACAAAGAGATGATTAATCCTCTGTTGTCGGTACTGCCACCGATATTGCCAGAGCTCAATGATGCTGCTGACGGACGGTTTGAAGTGATTGATGTAGAGATAAAGCTGCTAACACTAGAAGCTGAGCGTGAGCGTATGGGCAAAACGGCCGTAATCAATCATTGGGCAAGCATCATGATGATTGAGTGTTTGCGCGTGTATATTGAAAGCTTGCCTGAAGCCACAGAAAACTGGCTCAAAGCCATGAAGGATCCTTTTTTGACCAAGGCACTAGCCGCGATGCATGGGGCACCGAGTGAAAGCTGGACCATTCATCAACTTGCAGAAGTAGCAGGAATGTCGCGTTCCAGCTTTGCACAGCGTTTTAAAGACACTGTTGGTATGCCGCCACTGACTTATCTGATTGATTACCGCTTACGATTGGCGGCTCGCTATTTACGCTTACAGCAAAACAGTATTAGCCGTATCAGCGAGATGGTGGGCTACGCCTCAGATTCGACTTTTAGTCAGGCATTTAAGCGTGTGTATGGTGTCTCGCCAAAAGCATACCGTCAGCAGTATCGACAGAATAATCTTGCATAGTTCTAGTTGCTGTTTATTTAAGTTATTTAAATAGAATCTCGACGATAAGCGCTAAGGTCATTTATATGTCCTTGGCGCTTTTTTTTAATTTGTGAATACATATTGTTTATAAACGTTGAGTCACTCATATCTATAAGACCTTTGGTAACTTGCTATGGCTATTTTAGTTAAGGACAGCTGACATTGAGTCTGTGTTCAGGTACTATGGGTTGATGAGTCGTCGAGACAAAAGCGTTGATTTTGTAGCGCGTTATATGCCCTTATACGATAGGCATATAAAAGAATCGAGACGATGTTTATTTTCGCTGCTGATGGTATGTTATGACTGAACCGACCGCAAAGCTAAATGCAGAAAGTAATGGCCAACAAGAGACCATTACAACTGCTAAAAAAGAAAGTAATGTTGATAAAAACACTGCTGTAGAGAACCCGCATGTCGGCAAAGAGGCGCCGAAAAATGAGCCGGTAGATACACCTGATAAGGCGGCATTATTGACGATGTTTACCTTGTCAGATATCGAGGCGGTAGCAACTGAAGCAGTAATATCTGAGTCATCCGATAGTCTTACAGTAGCTGCAAAACCTGTGGCGCAAGAAACCAATGTCGCTACGCAGCGTGTTGCGCTTTATCGTGTTCAGCATGAGCGTACTCGACTGTTATATATGGCATCTGCCAATACGCGTCCTACTTACTTAGTACAAACCCTGAAGCCACAATTCGCAGAATATCAGCAATATTTACTTGCGCAGCAGCTTGATAAACGTGGGTTGATGGATACGGATACGCTCGAAAGACTCTGGCAGCAGCTGCATGTGGTCGATGATATTATTGCAGATATCGTGCTTCATATGCCTGCACAGCAGCCCGCCGGTTGGCAGCTGACGACTCAAGATGGTCGCAACCCATTGTGCTTTGCTACAGTCGGTAAGTTAAAGCACGGCAAGCCAATTCGCGACCAAGGTAGCCTCAACAGCTATGTACTTGGGCACTTTGGCGTGAGTAGCTTTACCTACGATCGAGGCTATTATATCGGTCATGTGGTTGGTTATTTATTCAGCTGTTATTATTGTGCTCACTTGTCGATTACTTATGGCGTCACAGCCCTTGGCCAGCAAGTCGTGGCTGACTATGATTATGCCAGTCTTGAAACCCCGCATATGGTTAGGTTATTACAAGGTCTTGACGGTTATTGCAAAAAACGCATTTATCAGTTGGCCGTTATTTGTGCGCGCTTGAGTGTTTTTGCGAGTGATAAACGTATTGAAAGAATGCTAATCGCTGAGGTTAATGACTTTGATAAAAAGCTACAGCAGCAGCATTTGGATGTCTTATTATTACAAGGTTTAATGCCTGATAGTAATGACTCAACGCCACTGCTCTAAGCGTTGAATGTCAAATTAATAAATTTCTATTAAGTCATAAATTATAACTGTCTACCTGTAAGCCTCTTAGGATATCTGTTGCCATGCCTGCCTATCATTTCAAAGCGCTTGACGACCATGGCGTTGTCCAAAAAGGCTTGCTAGAAGGGGACTCTGCGCGGCAAATTCGCCAGCAGCTGCGTGATAAGCAATGGACACCTGTTGAAGTCAATCCGGTCAATGACAGACAGAGTCAGAGCAAAAACCGCTACAAAAAACCGTCTGCATACGAGCTGGCATTGCTGACACGTCAGCTATCTGTATTATTGGCAGCGGGTATTCCACTTGAGGAAACCTTGGCAGCGGTTGCTAAGCAATCCCCAAAAACTCATATCAAATCCTTAATGCTTGCAGTGCGCTCACATGTCTTGGAAGGACTCAGCTTAGCACGTGCTTTGCAACAAGCCGCTAGCTTTCCGCCGTTATATATCGCTACGATTGCTGCAGGCGAAAAATCTGGTCACCTTGATCTTATCCTCAACCAACTAGCAGACTACACCGAAAACCGTTTTGCCCTCCAAAAGAAAATCCAAGGGGCTATGGTCTATCCGATTGTTCTGATGGTAATGGCAATTGCGGTAATTATGGGGCTGATGAGCTTCGTCGTGCCCAAAATTGTCAAAGTCTTTGAACAGTCTGAGCAAGCACTGCCTTTAATTACTCAAATCGTTCTCACGCTATCGAATATCATTACTCAGTGGTGGTGGTTGATACTATTGGTATTGGCAAGTACCGCATTTTTATTCTACCGTTTTGCCCAAACGCAAGCAGGTAAATTAACTATCGATAGCGTGGTGCTTAGATTGCCGATACTAGCTAGATTGTCCAAAGGTCTGAATGCCGCGCGGTTTGCCAGTACCCTTGCGATACTAGTACGATCAGGGGTGCCACTGATTGAGGCATTACATATTGGGGCTGCGGTCACGACCAATTTACATATCCAAAAAACGATTATTACTGCGGCTGATAGGGTCACAGAAGGCTCCAGCTTGTCTAGTCAACTAGAGAAATCTACTTACTTTCCACCGATGATGGTACAGATGATAAAAAGCGGAGAAAACTCAGGCGAGCTTGAAAATATGCTGAGCCGTGCCGCCAATATGCAGGAGGCAGAAGCAACCAATTTTATCAGCACCTTATTATCATTACTTGAGCCTTTAATGCTGGTGTTGATGGGCGTAGTAGTTATGATTATTGTAATGGCGGTTATGCTACCTATCGTTAATATGAACGATTTAGCAGGCTAGGTTCAGTCGCTAGCCTATGATTCATTATGCTATTCACATACAGACAGCTTCCTATCTCCAAAACCTCTATTTAGTTCTCTTTTACTCTATTCATATCACCTAACTTGCTTGCTAAACCTTGGACTAGCTTTCTTAAGGTTTGCTTACTGTTGTATATTGTTGAACGAACGCTATTTTTGCTATGGCAAACGCCAGCACCGCGCTATAGTAAGCACGTTTTAATAGTCATACATTTGATGTCAGCTAATATTTAACTTTGGCTAAGATAGCAAATTCAAACTGGGCGCAGCGCTGGATAAAAATAAAACCATGGTTTATAGTGACAATAGTTTCAAAGCTCATTGATATATCATTGATGAGAGCCACGATAGAACGCCACTTTTACTATTTACATAACTGTGATGACCAAAGCGATGACTATGACTGACAAACTCCAAGTAAATATGATGCCAAAAAGTGCTATTCAGGATATGCAATTCCATCCGAATGTTGTAAATGACCATAAGACCGCTTCTTCAGCTATGCAGCGCAGTGCGACAAAAAAGTCTGGTCAAGCAGGATTCACTCTTATCGAGATTATGGTCGTTATTGTGATCCTAGCCATTCTTGCTGGATTAGTGGTACCAAAAGTAGTCGGTCAAAGTGATAAGGCCCGTGTTAAAACAACTGAAACGGCGCTTGCTACTGTCTCAAATGCGCTAGATATGTACAAGGTTGATAATTCGCGCTATCCAACGACCGCTCAAGGGTTAGAGGCGCTTACGACACCGCCAGCTGATGCAAAAAACTATCCTGAAGGTGGGTATATCAAAGGTGGTTATCCAACTGATGGCTGGGAAAATGAGATGCAATATGTTGCACCAGGTAGTGAAGGGCGACCTTACGATTTATTTTCGTTAGGTGCTGATGGTCAACAAGGTGGTGAAGGTCAAGATGCGGATCTTTATGCTCAGCTATAAGGCTTAATAACAGACGTATAGTGAACAAATTCTGATACTGATATAGCTTTGTAGAATGAAACATTCGTTCATCCATGCACTTTCAACAATTTATAAATATCAACCAATATTCTCTTATTGGTTGATATTTTTTATCAGTAGATAAATCGCCTGCTGTTCATTACAAGTTTGATAGCCAGTGCTATAAATATATCTATGCGCTCAGCAAAATAGTCATCGCAAACTGCAATTAAAGGTAATCATCTATGTCGATTCAACAGTCTAATAAATATTTTTCTAAAAACCTTTATAAATTGGTTCTAACTGTTGCAAGCACTTCATTAGTAACGGTTCTGTCAATGACATCGATCAGTGTACAAGCAGCAGGGTTAAATGACTTATTTAAAAATAGCTCCTCGGCAAAATCAAAGTTCTTACCAGTGGATGAAGCCTTTCAGGTGGTCAGTAATACCAAAGCGACTTCCAAAGGCACGCGGTTGTCGATTAGTTTTGAAATTACACCAGGGCATTATGTCTACAAGGATAAGCTTACGTTGAGCTTCCCTAAAGGAATAAGTGCCACGCCGTTCGCTTTTAATCAATCACCAGTATCAATCAATGATCCGACCTTTGGTCAGGTTCCTGTATTTACGCAAAGAAGCGTCATTGCAACCACAACACTGACGACGAGTAATGGTAAGGGCGCCAAAAACGCGCCTGTTATTATTGGTTGGCAAGGGTGTGCAACGGCTGGGCTATGCTACCCACCAGAAAAAGTTAAAACCAAAATAGACATTGCTGCGACACGCAGATAAATAGCGAGCAGATTGATTAAAATATCGGTAATAATAGGTAGCCATTCATGTCCATCAAGACATCACCAAAGTCTTCATCATTTAGCGTATCTACCCATTCGAAAAAATCCCATATCTTAGCGCTTGCCATCGCTAGTGGCTCATTGCTGACAGGTTTATCAGCGACATCGACGGTACAAGCAGCAGGGTTAGGCGACCTTTTCGGTAGTAGTGAAAGCTCGTCGAAGTCAAAGTTTTTGCCAGTAGATCAAGCGTTTCAGGTAAGTACAGATAGTACCCCTGTCAAAGCCGGTACGCGGTTATCTGTTAATTTTGATATCACTCCTGAACATTACGTCTATAAAAAGCAAATTAAGCTTACGCTACCCGCTGGCGTGACGGCTGCACCTTTTACCTTTAGCCAGACACCATATTCGATAGATGATCCGACATTTGGCAAAGTACTGGTATTTGATCAAGCAAATATGGTCGCTACCACCACACTGACGAACAATAGTGGCAAGAATATAGATAGTGCCGCTATCGTCGTCGGCTGGCAAGGCTGTGCAAAAGCAGGACTGTGCTATCCACCTGAAAAGATTAATACGACTGTCGATATTGCAGCTTCATCGACGCAGGTATCAGCAGATAGTGAGAGTAGTGCGAGCTCGACCAATTCAGCGATAAATGCTACTGAGACGTCAGAAGAGAATGGTTCAGCAGGTCTTGATAATGCTTTGCCTGATGAGGCGCAAGCACTGACAGACGATGGGGCTATTGACTATGATCTCATTGATGACAGCACTGTAGAGTATGATTCTTTAGATAGTAGTACGGCGACGAATACGATTTCTGCAGCAAATAGCAGCGTAACAGGCGAGACGGCCAATAGCGAAAACGCATCAAACAATAGTTTTGTTGATAGCGATCCTTTTGGTTTGGCCTCTCACCCTTGGCTGGCATTAGTACTATTATTTTTAGCAGGCTTAGGCTTGGCTTTGACGCCTTGCGTCCTACCGATGCTGCCTATTGTGGCCAATATTGTAGCCCGCGAACAAAACCCAACGGTCAAACGCGGTGTCATCTTGACCACCAGTTACGCGATTGGGGTAGCGACTGCTTATGGTATTTTGGGCGCTGTTATCGCAGTATTCGGTGAGTCTTTAGGTATTATTGGTTGGCTGCAGAACCCGATCATTCTCATTAGCTTTGCTATCGTTTTTATACTTCTCGCACTATACATGTTAGGTCTTTTCAGTGTGCGATTACCACAAGCGATCAGTCGAAAGATGCAAGGCTTAAGCCAAGCAGGTGACAGTAAGCTTGGTAGTACAGGCGGCAGTTTGCTCGCTGGGTTTTTATCAGCGCTAGTCGTGTCACCTTGTGTTTCTGCACCATTATTTGGGGCACTATTAGCGGTTTCTACCATTGGTAGTCCGTTGCTCGGCTTTGCCGCTTTATTTATGCTAGGTTTTGGTTTATCAGCGCCGCTTATTCTAATCGGTGCTACCCAAGGCAAGATTATGCCAAAGGCAGGCGAGTGGATGAATTGGGTCAAGCAAGGCTTTGCTTTACTACTGTTTGCTGTGGCACTGCTATTGATTGAGCGCGTGTTTATATCGCCAGTCATGCTGATGGTATGGGCGTTATGGTTTATGGTCGTGGCAACATGGGCATGGAGTTGGCTAGGCAAAGGTCGTATGCTGACCCAAGCATTAAGCCTTATCGCTGGTATTTGGGCCGCTTGCCTAATAGTCGGCGCTGCATTGGGTAATGACGATAGCTTACATCCATTAGCGTCATTGGGTGCAGCACCGATGATGGTACAGTCAACGTCTGGTCAACCAGCGAATAGTGATAGCACCACTGATAAGACAATCACGACGCTTGCAGAGCTAGATGCTATTGTCGCAGCCAATCCGAATGTCATTGTCGATCTGACAGCAGAGTGGTGTATTGAGTGCCGCATTATGGACAAGAACCTGTTTCATTATCGTCCAGCTCAAATGCAAGGTTGGCAATTAGTGAAGCTCGACATAACTGAAACAACAGCAGACTCAAAAGCCGTGTTGTCTCGTTACCAACTCTTTGGTCCACCAGCGCTGCTATATTATATTGATGGTCAGCTAGTAAATCAGCAAGTGGGTGAGATTGGTCGCTCAGAATTTGAGCAAACATTATCGGCGTTGAACAACTAAAGTTTAACAATGAACACTTAAGAAACCAGTGTAATATTTCGAAAATTCTTAAGAATATTAAGAAGGCCAGTATACTAAGAAAGTATGCTGGCTTTTTTGATGCCATTAAATTCATACTATAGAATATTTATTAAGTATTTGTTATATAAGTAATTATATTGATAGGCGGTTATTTTAACTATCGATAAAGCTAGTATCGTGCTTATATTTTCATTACAATAAGGAAACAATGCAGCAGGGGCACTAATTGTCATTTTTTCCGCTCCTAATATCTGCGATTAGCTGATAGTCTCAGTCAATTCTATTTTAGCGATAACGCTAATGGCCATATTAATTACCTCATATACTCTGCTAGCGCTAATGCTAGTTAGATAAAGGACACTTATGTTTGCCCATACCATTACTCAGCGTCACCAACAGCCGTCTTACCAGAATGCACATATGCCTCTTCGTATTGCAGTTGCGCTTGCGTTGAGTTGTACCGCGATACAAGTACAAGCTGCTGATGACTCTCAGACTTATAACGAATTGCCAGCACCCGAAGCTGCATTTGAATACGAGGATCTTGACCTATCACAGGGTCTTGGTAATAGTGCGATATCTTCTGACGTGGGTACACAAAGTAGCAAAATAATTAGCAAAGAATTTATTGCTCAGCAAGCCAAGCTGTTTTCTGAATGTACGCAAGTCCAGTCTAGTGCTGCTCGCCTAGCTTGTTTTGATAAGGTAGCTGAACAAGGTAAAACGCCAAGCTATACCTCAACCAAACAACCAATTGATTTGGCAAAAACCTTTCAAAGTACGGTCTCAGGTAATCCAAAAGTGATATTGGCTGAGTCTCAAACGGCGATGAGTGGTACGACAGTTGAAGATGCAGACACCATTTTAATGACCAATCAGCAAACAGCAGCCAGCAAATTGAAGGCAAATGGCAACGTAGAAGTAGATGCTGAAACGAATAGTGAGGCACAGATTTTAGAAAATGTCGGTGTCACTCAAACAGACATCGAAAAATTCTCGCCACTCAGTCTATCTTATGACCTAGATAAAAATAGTGAGCGTGGTACTTGGACGGTCAGACCATATCGACCGACGTATCTGTTGCCACTATTTTATACTTTCGATCCCAATTTAAGTCCAAGTACACCATCGCAAAAAACAGATCCTTTTGATTCTAATGATATACGTGAGACTGAGCTAAAATTCCAATTATCCCTAAAAACAAAAGTCGCAGAAGATTTGTTTGATACCAGTGCTGACCTATGGTTTGGCTATACTCAAGAATCACATTGGCAAGTTTATAACGAAGACAACTCGCGTCCATTCCGTGCTACCGATTATCAACCTGAAATATTCTTAACCCAACCTGTGACAGCAGATCTGCCTTTTGGTGGACGTCTGCGTATGTTGGGCGCAGGTGCTGTCCATCACTCGAATGGACAAGATGATCCATTATCACGTTCATGGAATCGTGCTTACCTCATGGCGGGCGCAGAGTGGGGCAGACTCTCAGTCATACCGCGCCTATGGGCTCGAGTAAATAACGAAAGTAGTAGCGATGACGATAATCCAGATATCGAAGACTACATGGGCTACGGTGATATCAAATTCTTATATGATTTGCCGGCTGATCAGAGCATTAGCGGTACCTTGCGCTACAATCCAGGTACCAATAAAGGTGCTGCGCAAATCGACTATATCTATCCTATCTCAGAGAACGTTAATGGTATGGTTCAGCTATTCCAAGGATATGGTGAGTCGATCATTGATTATAATCATGAAAATACCTCTATCGGCTTCGGTATCGTACTGAACGATTGGAAAGGGCTTTAATTCGGAAGGGACATTAATTTGAGAAAGGCTCTAATATAGGTGAAATTTATTATAAGTTATGACAAATTATAGTTTATGCGCCGTTTAGCGCCTTATCAAACTGGACTGTGGTTGGCAGAATATATGGATATGCGCTGCCAACTATGCCGTATTTATCGTAGTACACCACAATCTCAACTACTGCATCATCAAGCGCAATCTAGCCTAGATAATATAACGGATACGCCACCTACACGGATAGCCTCAAAGAAACACTCTTTTCTTACTAATATCCGTAATCAAGCAAACAGCTATTTGAGCAGTGGTTTACTTTGTGCTCACTGTCATAACGATATCACTTGGTTACCAAGACCTTTTGAAGTAGATATCGCTCCTAGTATATCTCTATCTATCCAAGCCTCTACTTACTACGAGTATCCAATACGTCAAGCTATCCGAGCATTTAAGCATCAGGAGGATATGACGAAACTGCCGTTACTATTACATACCATACGTCAATTACCGCGTCCACATGGTTGTCATCGTAATAACAGCGTGATTGTTGCTATGCCAACAACAAGTCAAAGATTGGTCAAACGTGGGTTCGATCCTGTCAGTATTCTATCTGCCCAATTGTCTAAACATTGGCAAATTCCTTTATGGCAAGGCGTTAAGCGCATTGACGATACAGTTAGTCAGCAGGGACTGACTCGTGCCGAACGTCTTAGTAACTTAGACAACGCCTTTGCTCTAATCGAAAGGCCTCCTACAAAACGCTTACTACTATTCGATGATGTATCTACCACAGGTGCAAGCTTACAAGCATTAGCGCAAGCGTTCATTCCACCTGCAGCAATAAAATCAGCAACGGATAGCAGCCATAATAGTTATCAAATTTCTGCTTACGTATTAGCCCATGGCAGCAAACCCTAAACCCAATATATCTTTGTCAATAATATCTAATTATTGCTAATATATTTCCTTAACGCTATATTATTATAGTTATGTATACTAATTTGTTGTTCTGAACTAAATGTCTAAGTTATCTTTTGGCGGATTAATATATGAGTGAAGGAGGCTAGGAAGCGCCTGTAGTTATTTCTAGATGGTATTTATTAGATATCGTGGAATGAAAATTGCATGTTATTAAATAAATATATGCGAAGAATCATGGTGATAAGACAAAATCATAAGATACTCATACTCAATACGCCGTAAGTAAAAGACAGATAATTGCAGTTTTAAATAGGAACACGATGTGAATGCATCTTTGAACATTCTACCACCTAAGCTGAAGAACGTAAGCTCAGGTTTTACCTTAATTGAATTGATGGTAACCATTGCTGTTCTTGCCATTATTGTGAGTATTGCTGCTCCAAATATTAGTACACAACTTGCTAATCAGCGGGTGAAGTCGACAACAGCTACTTTAGTTAATGCACTGAAAGAAGCCAAAGCTGAAAGTATTATCCGTCGTCAAAACATTACTTTAAGCTATGATAATGATAGTAATCCTAAAGTCATTATCATTTCAGGATCAGAAGCAAATCCTATTGCTAACTATAACTATAATGATGAAAGTGAAATTGTATCAGCACTAGAAACCATAACCTTTGAACCTAGTAAACGAGTCACTGCTACAGTCACTTACACTGTCTGTGATAGCAATACTTCAGTGCAACCAAGAGTAATTTCAGTGAGTAGAGTTGCTAATATTACTGACCAAGTAGGAGGTAGCTGTCAATGAATGGGTCAAGTTTTCAACGAGGTGTTGGTTTAGTAGAGGTATTAGTGGCTGTTTTACTACTATCTATTGCGATATTGGGCTTTAGTGCGCTACAAATGCGTGCAATTACAGCCACTGACGAGAGTTTAGTTAGAACCAAATCTTTAACAGTGATTCGCAATTTAGCTGAAGTGATGCGTGGCTATCCAGAGGCGTATATTAAAGATAGTAGCGCACCTCCTTTTGAAAGCATACTCTCGACAGAGTTTTCTGAGTTATCCTTAGCTGAACGAGCAAAAGTAACTCCAACTATACAGGCTGTAATAAATAGTTCGGCTACTGATACAGTGGTTATCTCATATGTTAAAACTAATAATGATGGTACTAAGACCACCGTCAGTAAAACAGTAAGTATTTTAGCTAGTGGTGAAAATTGCTTATCTACTACTACTAGCAATATAGGTGGCAAAATTGTACCAAAACAATCTTGTACTATTAATGAGCTTGCTGCTCGTGATGGGCTTATGATCAAAAAGATGGCAGCTGATGAAAATATTGCTGTCAGTATTGCTACCTGTCCTGGAAGTTCTGCGAATGCTATACAACAACAAATGTGTATTATTACCGCATGGAATGGTACTAAGCCAATATTAGACGATACAGAGGTAGATGCTTGTGGAAAGGTAAATGGTACCTATCATATCGGCAGTCAATGCCTTATCTCGGAGGCATACTAATGAATAATAACCAGGTAAGCCATTTCAATAATAGCTCTTCAGGTTTTACTCTGATTGAGCTGATTATTTCCTTAGTATTAGGCCTACTAGTTTCAGCGGCTGTAATACAAGTTTATATTATTAGTGCTCGTACGAGTGTAGTGCAGCAAAGCGCCTCTGAGGTACAAGATACTACAATATTTGCACTGCAAGCAGTTGATGACCATATTCGCTTAGCGAACTTAGGGAACCCAATAAGTAATATTACGAGTACAACTCCTCATAGTGGTATTGTGCTAACTACAAATAATTTAGGTAATAGCAATGCTACTGATGAAAAATACTTAACTGTAAGTGCTGATAGTGACGGTTGGACAGGCTTATCAAATATAGTTGGTATTGAAAGTGACCAATTAACTATTCAATATAAAAACATAACTTCAGCATCGTTATATGATTGTGAAGGAACAGAGATTGCATCAGGTAGCAGTGATTGGGTGGTTGAACGCTATTTTATACGTAAGGCTGCAGGTGGTGGTGCTACTGATTTAGTATTGGCTTGCTCTGCTGGTCGAGTTGATGAAGAAGGGGTAATAGTCACAGCATTTACTGGTAATGGTGAAATTATTATACCTGCAATAGAGCAGTTTAAAGTATTGTTAGGAACCATTACTGATGTAAATCAGCTTAGCTATTTACCAGCTAGTACTTATTTAACGCTCACAGAAAAACCTGCAATCACCACTATCAAACTTGGAGTAATTGTTCGTAGTACTACTCCGTTAATAGAAGATCCTGAAAGTGAATTAGCAACTGAGGATAAAGGAAAGTTTGTGGTGCTAGGAACGGAACAGAAGCTAAATACTGTTAGTATGAATGAAAATTATTATCGTCGTAGTTATGAATCTACTATTACGTTGCGAAGTGCTCGTGTCATGTCTGTTACTGGTCTAAAATCTAATGTCACGTCATAAAAAAGAGGCGATATGTCAAATTATCAGCGATATCAGCGCTCCATAGTGCCACCATCTAGTCAACAAGGTGCAGTACTTATCGTAGTTCTATTGTTCTTGGTTTTGATTATATTGGGGGGCGTTATTGCGGTAAAGCAAAGTAGCACGGACCTGAAACTCGCCACTAGTGACCAAATTAATGCACTACTACTACAGTCAGCAGATAATGCTAACCAAAATATAGAGCAAAGTATTAATGGCAGCAGTGATTCAGATGCTTACGATGCTATGATATCGCGTGGTGGCCCTTTTGGTCATTTTATCTTGTCTGATTATAGTGTCGAGAATGAATATGTCTTTTGCTTCCGTCCACGTGATCAGTTATTCAATGTCAATAAAACTTCAATCATAACGCCAGATGGTTCGTTAACAAGTACGGGCTATTGCGATTCTACTGAATCAAGTGATTATATTAGCAGTCGTAATACTAGTATGACGCAGGTGAACGTATCGCTAACACCACCAAATGCAGAGAACGAAGCATTCGGTAGTTACAGTATAGGGCAAGGAAGTAGTTTGATATCAAGCAAGGCATTTATGTTCGATATCAACAGTACAGCTGTATTACCCGCTTACGGAAATACTAAGCTAGGTAATATAGACTGCTTCAAGCAGACCAGTAGATTGCATACAGCGTCTGCTGCTGACTATACAGATACGATTGGCGGTTGTATGGCAGAAGCTGGTGTACCCAATAAGATCATTTATGAAATGGCCGATGTTGAGAACCAGTCGTTACGTACCAAATGTGTCGATTTTGGTGAAGGCGCAGGATTACTGTGTACCTTGCCATCTAGCTAACAAATACTATATTTTGTTATTTGCCATATTGAATAGCGTCATCGCTACTCTGCTATCATTTATATTAAGGAATAGGTCATGAAACAGTTAATGAGTCAAAGGTCTAAACGACAAACATGGCCTATTAAAGCGCTAACGGCAGCGGTGACAATCGCCATAACAAGTCTAGTGCCTGCCAATAGTGCTACAGTGACGAGTGACAGAAAACCTATCGGTGATCTTGAGATATATAAGGCGGCTAAGCCAGGTACGGCCTCTATTTTTATGATGCTGGATACTTCAGGGAGTATGGGTGGTAATAGTGGTTGCCGTAATTACAATAGTAATACTGGTGACATTCGTTTGGTAGTGTATCAGCGAAAGCTTGATGCCAGTAAGCCTGACGGACTATTTAGGAACGATGAAGGTAATACAGTAATAGATAAAAATGCGCCACTCCTTAAGAACGTAAATATTACCTTTCCTACTTGTAAAGATGGTAGTGGCAATACAATTGCTCGTACCCTCATGGCGCGTTTGCAAGTAGCACTTATAGAACTATTGTCGGATGAAGTTCTTGAAAGCGGTAGTGTAAAAGATACCGGCTCGCTTCCGGATGATTATGCCGTAGGTATGGGTAACTATAGTTATGATGGCGACGGTAGGTCAGGGGTGGTTTTGGTGCCTACGGCTGAACTAACTGCTGGACAACGAGTAAAGCTAATTGAGAAGATTATAGATTTAAGGGCAGAAGGTAATACCCCTACTGCCCACGCTTTCGCTGAGGCGGGTGCCTACATGATGGGTACAAATACTTATAGTTATACTTATAGAAACTATAGTGGGTTTGATGACTCTGTCAGCACCTCTAAGAAAGATAATAGTTATATATCTCCTTTAAGTGATAAAGAGTGTAGCGGTAATGGTATTTATCTATTAACGGACGGTCAGCCAAATGGTAGTAGCACTAGTAGAGCTACAAGTTTAATGAATACTTCTTTATCTGGCTCAAGTCCAGCATTGTCAATCAACAGTTGCACTAATTTGCAAGGGGATTCCAGCGGTAGGTCATGGGGCTGTATGGCAAGCTATGCTGCCCTATTGCGAAATAATGCTAGCAACTCAAAAGGATTGCCGATTAAAACGGCGACAGTTGGCTTTGGTAGTGCTTTTGCTGGGTTGACAGGGACACGCTCCATCACAGTAAATGGTGAAGTAAAGGCAGTCGTTGATTGCGATAGTGGTAATGTTAATGATGATACTCGTAATCTATGTAAATTAGGTGAGCAAAAAGCTGATGGTGAAGTCAAAACTTATGGCGATGGAGGCTTCTATTATACTGAGAACTCTGAGGAAATTGCTGCCAGCATAGTTGACTTCTCAGCTAGCCTTGTACAGATTATTAATACAGCACCTTCAGGTACAATTACTATTCCAGAGGACCCTTACCGAGCGGCAAATCAACTTCCTTATGCCTATTTACCTATGCTAGATCCTGATATTGTTTCCACAGCAAGTATATGGAAAGGTAATCTTAAAAAATATAATTTGGATCAAGGGACATTGTTTGGAAGAGGCAGCAATAAACTTTATAAAGATATCGCTGGCAATCTAGATGAAAATACACAAGATGAATGGCAAACTGCTAATTTTGTAGTAGAGGGCAAAGCGGCCAATAATAATATTGCGGCTGGCGGTGTATATGCTCAATTACAAGCACCAAGTGCAGGTTTGGGTAGTGTGCGTACTCTCTATGTCGAGGATTACACGACGGCTACCGATAAAGCACCAATGTTGCGTAAAGTTGGTGTTGATAGTAGCGGCAAACCATTTGGGTTCGATAAACTCAAAGATACTGTTGCTTATAGTCAGTTAAATCAACGTCGTTTGCTGAGTTTTTTAGGTTTTGGTGGTGTGCTGACTAATGATGGACAACCAACGACCCCGCTTACGACTGAGACTAATAACTTAAGCTTAACCAAGCCGACCAATGAAGTAAAATTGTTAGGTGGTGTTGTGCATTCCAAGCCTGAAGCTGTTTCTTATGGTTCAAAATTAGATGATAAAGGCAGTATTGTCGATCCTCGAGAGGATTATCTACTCTTTGGTTCTATGGATGGAGCTTTGCATTTAGTCGATGCAAAAGCAGGTAAAGAAGAGTTTGCTATCATTCCTAGAGAAATGTTAATAAATCAACCAGAAGCTCTAGTAGAGAACTCTAAAAAGGAAATATCTAAAATTGGTCAACCTTATTTTGGTGTGGATGCTCCCTGGTTAGTCAAAACTGATTACGCTTATGATTTACCAGGAGGAAAGGTAACAGTTGATCAAGCATCAGGTAAGGGTATGTTTGCTTATGGTGGTCTGCGTATGGGAGGTGATTCATTCTACGGAATGAATATAACCAAAAGATCTGAACCTAAGATGCTATTTACGATTACACCACAAGGCATTAGCTCGACTACTCCAGGTGTTTCTTCAACAGCGGGTTTTACTCGTTTAGGACAGATTTGGAGCAAACCAGTTGCTGCAAAAATACGCCTAACCAAAGGCTCTGATCCTAAGAAGAATGCTGCGCCAACAGACGTGCTTATATTCGGTGGTGGTTACGACATGCAGTATGAAACTGATGGCTATGTAGCCACTACTAGTGCCCCTGCCAAAGGCAATGCTATCTATATGATTAATGCCAAAACAGGTAAGCTGATATGGTCAACTAGTAGCGAAGACACTTCAGGTGTTAACATCAAAACAGATACGATGATTAATAGTATCACTGGCGGCATTGCTGTACTCGATAGGGATAATGATGGTCTGATGGATCACCTCTATGCTGCCGACTTGGGTGGACAAGTATTCCGTGCAGACTTTGAGAATGCACGCATTGCTCAGTTCGGCTTTGCAGCTGTAAATAGCTTCACTAATAAAGGCGTGACACGCATATTAGATGTAGCTCCTACAGATAAGAAACTCGCATACCGTTTCTATGAAAGCCCAGTCGTAAGTTTCTATCGTAGAGAGAAAGGGCCAGATACTGGTAAGCTCTTTGCTATGGTCAATGTTATTTCAGGTAATCGCAGCGCGCCTCTATCGACATTGCGTAATATCAATGACTATGCCAACCGCGTTTATGGCATTATCGATAATGATGTGACTAATAAAGATCTGTATAACAGTGGATTTACTAAGGCTGTTGCAAACTTAACAGAAGCTAAGCTGGTAAATTTAGGCAATGCGATACCTACTATAGGAGCTGCTACCACTGATATAGCGCGTGAGAGCAAAAAAAATGATGCTATAAAATCAATGATAGGTGTAGCTAAAAATGGTACAACTCCAGCAGTTCCAGCAACCAAAAATGGATGGTATTATCCATTAACTCGTTTTGATGGTTACAGTAACGTTAGATATAACAAAGGTGTGGGCGAAAGTACAGTCATTAATAATTTGCTTTATACCACTGTATATAACCCTGACAAAGTATACGGAAATACAGCAAGCTGTTCAGCGAAAATAATGGGCGGCTCTGAACGTCAACTATACTGTTTACCTTATGGCGTATGTATGGATGAAACCTCAATAACTGGTACAGGCGGCTTTACACCTGCAGGTCAAGGTATTCAGGAGTTGGCTATTGGTGCCTATAACGCAGATAATACAGATATAAAAGTACTGATTGGTACGACAACAATCGCCGATCGAATAGATGCTGCTAAACGTGCAAAATATGGTACAGATGGATTTAAAGATAACAGTAATATTAAAGATCTTTATCCTGGTGAAAGCAACAGTGCCACCCAAAATAATGGTGATGGATCCGCTGTTGAGTTTTTATTCAATGAACGCTATACCTTGCAACCAAAAGCTTGGTATGAACGAAAAAAACAGTAACTGTGATGTTCTAACTGTTTAATATCAGTATTTAATAATGAAAAATAACTTTACCTACATTGATAATGAGACAGTAAACATGACTAAGTTGCATATAAAGAAGGCAGAACATGCGACAGTGCGTAACGATATGCATGGTTTTACGCTCATAGAAATGTTAGTTGTACTCATTATTCTATCTATATTGGCCGCGATAGCGATACCAAGCTATCGTCAGTATGCTGTGCGCAATGCTGAAAATGACGTACAAGCAAAAATGCTACAGTTAGAGATAGAGCTAGAGCGCTGGCGAGCCAAGTCGTTAACTTATCAAGGGTTCCAACCACGAATCATAGATAGCTCTAATAATACAGTGACTCATGGTTATGCAGATAGCCCTGCAACAAACAAGACTATCTATGTGCCAGATGGTAGTGATGCCAGTAATTATCGATACAAGATTACGCTCGTCGATGGCGATACTCCCGCTAATTCATTAGTAAATACAGCAGTAAATGCTACAGGGCGCACATGGAAGATGATTGCCGAGCCCAAAGGTTCAGGTATAACCACTTACGCCAGTAGGATGATGATGAATAGTGCAGGTCTACGTTGTAAAAACACTAGCAAGAGTACTTTCGATGAGACCCATGCTGACTGCGAGACAGGTCAAGAGGAGTGGTAATGAACAAATATTGTAAACAATCACTATCAGCCTCTACCAGTCAGTCAGGCTTTACACTCGTAGAGATAATGATAGTCGTTGCTATCATTGTTATTCTCGCAGCCATCGCCTTTCCTAATTATCAGCAATATGTCATAAAGACCAAGCGCACAGATGCTATGAGCGAAATGCAGAACATAGCATCGCAGCTCGAAAGTCGCAAGCTGGCACAAGGCACTTATAGTAATGCATTGATTACAGGATTAGGCGGTAACTTTCCTAGGCAGGGACCGACACTCTATGTTATTACCTTTAGCCCGAATCCACTGACATCCGAGTGGGTCATTACAGCAACACCTCAAGCCAATACTCAGGTCATCAACGATGGCACACTGACGTTGAGTTATCAGAACGTGAAGTGTCGAGATAGTATTTGCGGTACAGGCGATGAGTGGAATCAGTAACATTTTTTGTGACTACTAAAACCGTCACTATTATGAAGTAGTGACAAAAAACGTCAGTAAAAGTTACTGTATACTTACCGTTGTAATGTTAAATGACAATTTTTAGTAGTTTACTAGAAACATTTGTCATAAGTTTTAGAATGGTTTAAACAATAATTGTTTCATTAATGCTGGTTTCAAGAATAAAAGCTCATTTCTAGTTATAAAAACAATAATATCATAATTTTGGCACGCTACCTGCAACAGTTATACTAAGAAAGAAATTTATTATATACCTAAAGATAAGATGCGACTGTATTAATAACAGGCAACTATCTTTATATACCCCAAAAGGAGTTCATATGAACACTGCTCAAAAAGGTTTTACCTTAATCGAACTAATGATCGTTGTTGCGATTATCGGTATTTTAGCTGCGATCGCTATCCCTCAGTATCAGAACTATATCGCTAAGTCACAAGTTAGCCGTGCAATGGGCGAAACAGGTGCTGTCAAAACAGCATATGAGACTTGTTTAAATGATGGTAAAACTGCTGAAAATGCCTGTAATTTGGGTTGGACTACTTCTAATATACTTACTCTAACTACTCCAGCACCAGCAGCAACTGGAGCTAACATAGGGACTAACGCAACTGCACTAACTACAAACGGTACAATTGTCGGAACATTTAGTGGCAGTGCTTCTGCCGATCTAACTGGTGGAACTGCTAAGACCATTACATGGACACGTGACTCTACTAATGGCTCATGGTCATGTGCGACTACCGCACCTAAAAAATATGCTCCAGCTGGCTGTCCAGGCGTATAATTAATACGTATATCACTTAGAGCTTATGTAGTTCAAATTGTAGTAAAAAAAGTCAAGCAATATGCTTGGCTTTTTTTATCCTTTCAAGTTAGGAGTTATTTTTTACATCAGGTAAAATACTAAATATTATAAATTTATAGAGCAAGACTGGCATGGCCTGTGCATTCATAAAGCTATAATTATGAATTCGGCTATTATTATGTTGTTAGAGAAAAAGTATTACCTTAATAGTCAGTATGGTTTCTCAATTATTGAACTGATGATAGTTGTATCTATTATCAGTGTTCTAGCAGCCATTGCGATTCCTCAGTACCAAATTCATATTGGAAAAACTCAGGCCACCCGAGTAATTAACGAATTGGGCCAATTACGTTTGACAGTGGAAGAGTGTTTACAAACAGGTAGGACTGTTATTGGTTTAGCCACTCATGAGTGTGATCCACGAGCATCGGCTTCTAATCTGATAGTGGGAGGCTCACAAGTGGGCGTAGTCTTACCTAATAATATGGGTGTGGCACAGATGACAAATCCATTGACGGTAACAACGAGTATTACTGCAATAGTATCGAATCAAGTTAACCCGAAACTATCGGGTAAAAAAGTAGAGTGGTTACGTACGAGTGCAGGTTCTTGGAGTTGTAGTAGTAATATAGAAGCAGTATATCTACCCAATTCTTGTAGCCACAATGCTAATCTGTAGTGTGTTTGATTAGTCTAATACTTATCTTCTAAGCAAAGAAAACCACCTAACAACATAACGCTATTAGGTGGTTTTTTTATTGGCTCGATATATTGAGTTATCTTAGAGTAACAATTATCTCTCTAAATACTGAATCTTACCTTCCACACCATCCCACTTCGCTGCTTCTGGCATTTGCTCTTTCATCTCAGTGATGTTTGGCCATTTTTGCGCCAGCTCTTCGTTTAACTGAGTGAACATCTCTTGGTCTTTCGGTACTTCATCTTCTGAGAAGATCGCATTGGCTGGACATTCAGGCTCACATAGTGCGCAGTCGATACACTCATCAGGATCGATGACAAGGAAGTTTGGGCCTTCATAAAAGCAGTCCACAGGACAGACTTCTACACAGTCGGTGTATTTGCAAAGAATGCAGTTATCTGTAACGACAAAGGTCATAGTGAGGTCTACCTGTTATTGGATTGGCTGATATAGTCAATCTCTTTCAAAAAAATTATTGTGTCAGCCTCGCCTGAAGTACTATTTATACCTCTGCGCTCAGCTGCAGTGTAATTCTTTTAAATTAAATCAACTATAAGGGCTACATAGAATAGTTGGAAAATAAAACGTATTTTAGCGCCTTTACTACGCTTTGACAATTCCCTTTAATGACTAATGATTTTCTTTAGATGATACAGTAAATCGTGCGCTTGCTTGGGCGTCAGGCTATCAGGATCAATGGCGTGCAGTTCATCTTGCAAGCTAAATAACTGATTTTGTTCTGGAATAATATCTATGCTTGGATTTTTACCATCAATACTTATGATTGCCTTGTCTGTTTCAATATTATAAACCTGTTCACGTTTATCCTTTACTGACTTAGCTAAGTCATTTTTATCATCAATAGGTTGTTCATTTTCTGCTTTTAGATTATCTAACTTTACATTATCTGCCGTTAAGTTATCTAATAAGTAGCGCTTAGCATCATTTAGCACTTGAGTAGGGATACCAGCCATTTTTGCGACATGCAGCCCAAAGCTAGAGCTTGCTGCACCGTCTTTAATTTGGTGCAATAACAATAATTGACCATCAACTTCACTGGCTGCTACATGGACATTACGGATATTAGCATAGTGGTTACCAGTACCATTCGTTAATTGGGTCAGCTCAAAATAGTGAGTGGCAAATAATGTCAGGCAGCCAATCTCGACTAGGCGATTGACACAGGCATGGGCAATGGCAAGACCATCAGTGGTAGCAGTACCGCGACCGACTTCGTCCATTAATACCAGCGATTTATGGGTCGCTTGATTTAAGATATTAGCCGTCTCGATCATCTCTACCATAAAGGTCGATTTGCCACCAGCCAAGTCGTCAGCTGAACCAATACGCGTAAAAATGCGGTCGATATCGCCGATATGCGCATGCTTAGCTGGCACAAAGCTGCCGCAATGCGCGAGCAGTACAATCAGCGCGGTCTGGCGCATATAGGTAGATTTACCACCCATATTAGGGCCAGTAATCAGAAGTAATCTTTCAGGGTGTTCATCACTACCTAATGTGCAGTCATTGGCGACAAAGTGGTTTGTACTTAACGAATTACCGTTCCTACTATTCGCATTCGTTTGATTCAATGCCGCTTCAACCACAACGTGACGACCTTGACGAATATCAATGTTGGTTTGATTTTTGGTCACCGATTCGCTTTGGTCTTTTGTATGTAGACCCATAACTGGGCGCTGCCAGTTATACGTCATGGCAAGATGAGCCCAATTGCTTAGCACATCTAGTTGGGCGATAGCCGCGCTAAGCTGTTGTAGTTCAGCTAAATGTTGGTTTAATTGAGTGAGCAGCTCTTGATACAGCTGCTTTTCACGAGCCAACGCTAAGGACTGGGCACTTAGATACTCTGTCTCGACTTCCTTTAGCTCATCAGTGATAAAGCGCTCGCTGCTCTTCAGCGTTTGTCGACGGATAAAGTGCGCAGGGGCATTCTTCGCCTGCATCTTAGGCAGTTCAAAATAAAAGCCACTAACTTTATTAAAGCCGACTTTTAGACTCGGTAGTTGATTGTCTTGACGGGCACGCTCTACCATTTCGTCCAATGTCACTTGGATATTGTCATGCAAATGGGTAAGGCGATCAAATTCCTCATCATAGCCCGCTGCTAGCATACCACCGTCACGAATATGGGCGGGCGGCTCAATGACAATAGTACACTCGATTAATTCAGCGACGGATTGAACAGCAGGTAGTTGAGCTGGCAATTGCTGCATAAGCATGGGCAGTAGTCCTGCCTGCTCATGGCTGATACCGGCATTTATCAGTAGAGTATTAAGCTGGGTGCTACTAGCAATACCATCAGCAAGCTTACGCAAATCACGCGGCTTAGCACTCATCAGCCCGATACGGCTGCTGATTCGCTCAATATCGCCAATGGTATTCAGCATTTCTCGTAAACGTGTAACCAATAAGCTATCTTTTACATCTTGGTTTGATCCAATTGAGTCACTCTTTGGGTTTAGCAAACAAGTTATCGCATTTAGACGCATATTGATACGTGAATGCTGACGCAATGGGCGCTTCATTTGCTGTACCAGTAAGCGTTTACCCATCGGAGTCTGACAGTGATTAAGCACAGATATCAAAGAAGTGCCGTTACTGCTAACAGGGGTAAATAGCTCAAGGTTTTGTTGGCTATTGGCATCGATAATTAGGTAGTCATCGCTGTACTCGACAATGAGTTGGTTGACTTGAGGCACGTGGCGTTGCTGAGTCTGACGTGCATAGTGGACAAGCGCAGCGCAGCTGGTTTGCGCAAGTGGAGCCTCATGAATGCCTAACCCATCGAGACGCTGGACTTCGAACTGCTGACAAAGCGTGTCACTAGCATGCTCACGATGAAAATCATTAGCAGCGACTTCTATAATAGGGCAGTCTAGATTTTGTCGTAACCACAGTAGCCACTCTGTATCATTGCTTCCAATGCTGTCGCCAACGCCATCAATAAGTGCTTCACTAATGATGCATTCACTAGGCGCAAAACGTGCCAATACAGTAAGCATTTGAGTTCGTAAATTATCGATATCGTTTTTATCTGCTATTAGTGTCTGGGTAGTCAGTGTACCCGCGGCCAAATCCATCTGACTAACGGCTGCTTGTAACGTCTGGCTATTGTCTTGCGTTTTCATAGTCGCAATATCGATGGCGATCACAGTCGGCGTATGATTAGGTGCAATCAATGCGTCATCAGTAATAGTGCCTGCGGTAAGCGTTTTAACCACTTCGCGGCGCATGATGCTACCAGTAGCAGATTTGCTTTTGTCTTTCTTTTGCTTGTCGCCCATCGCAGGGACATTAGACTTATTATCAGCGTTGCCAGTTGTCGATTCGTCAATTTGTTCGCATACAACGACAGTTTGCCCAGCCGCGATCAAGCGTGCCATATAGCTATCGGCTGCATGAAACGGTACGCCCGCCATGGCTATCGTGTTGCCTGCTTTATCCGTACCACGGCGCGTCAATGTGATATCTAATATTTGCGCCGCTCGCTTAGCATCGTCAAAGAACAGCTCATAGAAGTCACCCATCCGGTACAAGAGCAATGCTTGTGGATAGTTGGCTTTCATGGTTAGATATTGCACCATCATCGGCGTATGGTCTGCTAGGTTATAAACGGCATTGCCTATACTTAAGCAGTCAGAGCTCTCTTTTTTTGATAAGGGTTTTTCTGATGAATTAGGATTTGACGATTGATTTTGTCCAGATGGCTTTACGGTCATGCAGAGTCTCTTATAGTGCTTTAATAGGTTGTAATGAGTATTTTGTGATAAGGGTGCTAAAGGGTCATTTGTCTTATGTATGAGTTTGATAGATAGCTTTGGCTTTACCAATAAACCAGTTACTTATAGATAAATGGCTTAACGACAAACTTTGAGCCAAAACGTAGCGATCGCAAGCGTATAAAAGTCAAAATGTGAAAAATAATAAAGTCGCTGAAAAAGCTAAAGAATTTAAGAAGGTATTCGCTATTTTAACACGTCCTACTAGGTTTTTACTGTGGCAAATATCTACTCGCTGCCCTTGTATCCATCAGCGTCATAACCATATATAATGACGGCACACTTAATTGGGCGATACTAAATTAGGTAGTACTTAGTCGGGTGATGACAAGGCAGAGAGCTAAGCTTTGGCTAATGCGCACTAATTATCGAATATTCCATAGGTCAAAAAATTATGTTATCAAAGATTATAGGCAGTGTGGTTGGCACCAAAAATGACCGCGAATTAAAACGCATGCGTAAAGTGGTCAGCAAGATCAACGCACGAGAGGCTGAAATACAAGCCCTGTCTGATGAGCAACTACAACAAAAAACTGAAGAATTTAAAGCCAGACATCAAAAAGGCGAAAGCTTAGATGCATTATTGCCAGAAGCGTTTGCTGTCTGCCGCGAAGCATCATTACGTGTCAATGGCATGCGTCACTATGACGTGCAGCTGATCGGTGGTATCACCTTGCACGAAGGTAAAATCGCTGAGATGAAAACTGGTGAAGGTAAAACCCTAATGGGAACCTTGGCCATGTACCTAAATGCGATCAGCGGTAAAGGGGTTCATCTGGTCACGGTCAACGATTATTTGGCCGCACGCGATGCTGAGCTAAACCGTCCGTTGTTTGGGTTTTTGGGTATGACTGTTGGTGTGATTTACTCACAGCAGCCGCCACAAGAAAAAATCGAAGCTTATCAAGCTGACATTACCTATGGTACCAATAACGAATACGGCTTTGATTATCTGCGCGATAACATGGTGTTTAGTCTTGCTGAGAAAAAACAGCGCCCGCTAAACTTTTGTATCATTGATGAGATTGACTCAATCTTGATTGATGAAGCTCGTACGCCGCTGATTATTTCAGGACAGGCCGAAGATTCATCACGCATGTATGCGCTCATTAATACCATTATTCCTGTGCTGATACGTTCAAAGGACGAAGAAGCAAACAAGAACAATGAAGAAGAAGATTTCTGGATTGATGAAAAGAATCGCCAGATTGAGATCAGCGAAAAAGGGTATGAAAAAATTGAGCGCTTCCTGATCGAAGTGGGCGAGCTGGGTGAAAACGAAAGCTTATATAGCCCAAGTCGTTTGCCACTTTTGGCTCACGTTCAAGCTGCCATCCGTGCGCATCACGTATTTGTCAAAAACGTTCACTATATCGTGGATGAAGGCGAAGTGGTCATCGTTGATGAAAATACAGGCCGTACCATGCCTGGTCGTCGCTGGTCAGAAGGCTTGCATCAAGCAGTCGAGGCGAAAGAAAACGTTGAGATCCAAGCAGAGAACCAAACGCTTGCAACCACCACATTCCAGAACTACTTCCGTCTATATGACAAATTGTCTGGTATGACGGGTACCGCTGATACTGAAGCTGCCGAGTTCAAATCTACTTACGATCTAGATGTCATCGTGATTCCAACACATGAGCCGATTGCTCGTATCGATATGGATGACCAGATTTTCTTAACCAAGTTAGGCAAATACAAAGGCATCATTCGCGAAATTAAAGAAATTCAAGCCAAAGGCGCGCCAGTACTGGTTGGTACCGCGACGATTGAGGCCAGTGAAGAATTGTCTTACTTGCTTGACCAAGAAGGCGTTAAGCATAACGTTCTAAACGCCAAGCAGCATGAGCGTGAAGCAGAAATTATTGCACAGGCAGGTAGTCCAAAGTCAGTCACGATCGCCACCAACATGGCGGGGCGTGGTACGGATATTATCCTTGGTGGTAACTGGCAGTCGTTTATCGAAGATATCGATGCGGTGAGCCCGGAAGAGATGCAGCGTCTAAAGTCTCAATGGCAAGTCAAACATGACCAAGTCGTAGCAGCTGGTGGTTTACATATCATCGGCTCTGAGCGCCATGAGTCACGCCGTATCGATAACCAGTTACGAGGTCGTGCTGGTCGTCAAGGTGACCCTGGTATGTCACGCTTTTTCTTATCGCTCGAAGATGATCTTATGCGTATCTTCGCAGGTGATCGTGTGGTCAATATGATGCGTGCGATGGGTCTCAAAGAAGATGAAGCCATCGAACATAAAATGGTCTCTAAATCGATCGAAAACGCACAAGGCAAAGTTGAGAGTCGCGATTTTGATGCCCGTAAAAACCTATTGAAATACGATGATGTTGCCAATGAGCAGCGTAAAGTTATCTATGGTCAGCGTGATGATTTATTAGCAGAGATGGACTTATTAGAAGCCATCGAAGTGATGCATCATGAAGTGTATAACGCGATGATCAATCAGTTTATTCCACCTGGCTCTATTGATGATCAGTGGAATATTGACGGCTTAGAAGATGAGTTAGAAGACGAATTCAAAATCTCGATGCCGATTAATGATTGGTTAGATGAAGATCGCCGTCTGGATGAAGAAGGGCTGCGTGAGAAAATCGTTCAAACGGCGATAGATCGTTATCACAGTCGCCGTGAGCAGATGGGTGAAAAAGACGCCGCTCAGCTTGAGCGTCATTTCATGCTACAGAGTCTAGATAAGCATTGGAAAGAGCACTTAACGCAGATGGATCAGCTACGTAAAGGGATTCATCTGCGGGGTTATGCACAGAAAAACCCTGAGCAAGAATACAAGCGTGAGTCGTTTGAATTGTTCCAAATGATGCTTGGTGCGATTAAGTCTGAGACTGTACAAGACTTGTCACGTGTACATATCCCAACCAAGGAAGAACTGGAAGCATTAGAAATTCAGCAACGTGAGAACGCTGCCCATATGCAAATGCAGTTCGAGCATGACGATGTAGATAACTTGGATAGCAATGCGAGTGGTTCAGCTGCTCAGCCGCAACCACAAAACCGTAGTCTAAACAGCGGTGCTGCGGCAGCTGGCGTTGGTGCTGCTATAGCAGGTAACGGTAGTAATGCTAATGAACCAAACCCATATGCAGGTATGAACATCAGTCGTAATGCAGCGTGTCCTTGTGGCTCAGGTCTTAAGTACAAGCAGTGTCATGGTAAAATCTAGTCTTTAATCATAGCAAGTTATTAGCTATGTATTGAACTGCTATTAGAGACAGCCTTTATTTGAAAAAGCCCTTATCTTAAGTAGATAGGGGCTTTTTTATATCTGTTAGATAACTTATGCAAACTTAAAACTTGCTAGACTAAGACCAACAAACACTTTGTATTGATTACTTACAAATTCAGCATAGGCGTGAATTTATGGACACGCTATAGTGTTTAACATATTTATTTGGGAGAGTGTCATGAGTGTAGAATTCTTAAAAAAAGTACGCAGCTCAGTAGTTTTAACAAGTTTGTTGGCTGGCGCCTTGACGGTCAGTGCTTGTCAGCAAAAGTCAGAGCCAGAGTCGGGCATGGAAGAGGGTGCTAATACAGAAGAGTCCGTTCCAATGTCAGCGGAGCCTGCTGAACCTAGCGATGTCGTTGTCGATACTGAAGATGCTTCACTTAACGAAGTAGAAGGTGATACCACCGCTTCAGTAAACAGCGGCGTGATGCAGATGTCATATCTATGTACACCTGAACTAAAAGTTGAGGCAACTTATAAAGAAGATGCTAATCAAGTTGTTGTCGCAACCGATATGGGTACAGTAACGTTGAACCAGACCAATGAAGGTAGTAATCCTGAAGTGTTTGAAGTAGCGACCGCAATTGATGGTGGTCAGGGCTTCACACAATGGCGCGTAGGGCACGAAGCTCGTAAAACTGGTGTTATGCGTACCGCTGGTGCAGATGAGTCAAATGTTAATACATTCGAGTGTAATGAAGCCTCATAGTTGGTCTTCAATACTTAACGAGTGATAAGCATCAAAAAAGCAACGCTAAGATAGCGTTGCTTTTTCATGTTGTGAAATAATCTTTATAAATCATACAAGTTCGTAGTGGTTAAACTATCAACGCTTATTTTAACGGAGTTGTATCAGAACCATGAGCCAACAGACCCTCTTCAGTCACATCTAACTCTTCATGTCTGAGCTCTACTTGAATGTTGTCAGTATGTACATGAGTGCTCTTATTGATTTCGATGTCTTGAATAGCGTAGGTGTCTTTGGTAATAGTAGCCACTTGGCGAGATAGCACAATATCAATCGGTTCATCGCCAATCTCTATTTGTTTACCATTAATGGTCACTACAGCTTTGCTATCCAAAGAAGGCTCGACGTGGCGCAATATATCTTTTTCATCGTAGTTACCAGAGAGTAAATCTTGGCTTTCTGCGTCATGATAATCAGTACGAATGGTGATATATTCTTCTACCAACTCAATTGGCACTTCAACAGTCTTAGTACGTGAATGCTTGGTGACGGTTACTTTACCCACATCTAAGCGTTCTTTGTTAATTACAGGACGCTCTTCTAATAGCTCTAAGTGTCCAACATTGACGGTATTATTCGTCTGCTTCGTTGAGATATTTTGTTCTTTATCCAAGTCATCTTGGTAAAGGCTGTTTCCATTTTCAGTAGTCATTGTTGTTCCTTTATAATTATAAAATGATGAGTTTTCAACAATCTAAAACGTTATATGCCAACTACATATATTAACTAGCTACATTTAATACTATAAACCATTCGCTCATGTTATGAATACAAAAAAGACCAGAGACATGCTCTGATCTTAATGGCCAAACATATGAGTTTAGCTGATTATTACTATCATATTTAACTGACGATATAGGAAATTTACGTCGTTAAACTATGACTTATTAGCATATTACATGCCACGAGCACGGCGTACATCTTCTGCTGTGATACCATCACGGTCTACTAAGTTACCTTCACGGTCAACCACGTTGCCGTCACCATCAACATCTAGCTCTTCGCGTTGAATGGTCTCAACCACAGTTTCAGTGTGATGATCGGTCGTCTTGCCAACATTTACTTCTTCAGAAACATAGGTTTCTTTGCTGACGCGAGCACGTTCGGCCTGTAGCTCAACTTCAACTGTTTCAGTAGCATCGAGATCACCAATACGACGATCTGTTGGGCGATCTACGCTAGTACGTTGGATATTGGCATGTTCTTCTTCTAGATCTACATCGACATTGCGCTCTTCAGTAACGACATGCTTACCTACTTTTACTAGACCAGCAACGATACGGTCTTTGTTGACTGTCAGACGCTCTTCTAATAGCTCTAGCGTATTTGGTGCATCATAAGAGTGGTCTGCAATATCAACGCGATCTTCTACAGGGAGTGTATCGGCGTTAAACGCTTGACGATCTCTTTCGTACTGCTCTTTATAGCTGTATTGATAATCGTGATCGTATACTTCCATGGCTTCTACTTGTGTTTTGGTCAAGCTATCAAAGAAGACATCATCACCAACGATACGGGCTAAACCTGCTGGTACCAGTACTTCTTTTGAACTAAACCAGCCGCCTGCATCTACGATTAAGTAACGAATACGACCAGTAGTGTCTTCTACTAAGGCACCTTCGATTTTACCGATTTTTTCTTCATTGATACCGTAAGCAGTTTTGTGCGTTGGGTCATAATAGTCATCACCAATTAAGTCTTGATGAGTAGCTTGAATATCTTTTAAACGGATTAGTTGACTCATTATTGTATTCCTTTTTTGCGAGTTTATTTTTTATAATGTAATGGTTGATGTTGTTATTAGTTTTTAGCAAAACCATATGTACTACAGTTAACGGTAGACCAAATCAATAGTTTCCCTATCAACTTGTAGCTATCCTAACACCGTGATTTTTGATGAGATATATGAGCAAGGTAGCAAAATGTGCACTTGCAGTAATTGCGTGTAATAGGCTGTAAGTGGCATAACATAGGAGGGGGTAGAAGTTAACGAGACTTTACACAGAGTAATATTCAACATTCATCGAAAGAAAAGAGACACAAAAAAACCGCATTACCATTAGCAATGCAGTTTCTCAATAAACAATAATTATCTAAGTATTAGTTAGCTAACTTACTTTAAGTCAGCTAAACCTACTTTATTTAAGCAAGTTCAATAGCTACGGCTACCGCTTCACCACCACCGATACATAGCGTTGCGACGCCTTTTTTGCCGCCAGTGCGCTTTAGAGAGTTGATAAGCGTAATCAAAATACGAGCACCTGAACAGCCGACTGGATGACCAAGAGCACATGCACCGCCTTCGATATTTACTTTAGCATGGTCAAGTTTCAGCTCGTCCATCGCAGCCATAGTAACCATCGCAAAGGCTTCATTGATTTCCCATAGATCTACGTCATCTACTGACCAGCCAGCACCTGCTAATACTTTTTCGATGGCACCAATTGGCGCAATAGTAAATTCGCTTGGGTGACGTGAGTTTGAGGCAGTAGCAACAATGCGAGCTTGATAATCAAGACCTTCAGCATTCGCTTGAGATTCTTTCATAACGACGACAGCTGCAGCACCGTCTGAGATTGAGCTAGCGTTTGCAGCAGTAATTGTACCGTCTTTAGCAAATGCTGGACGCAAAGTAGGAATGCGATCAGCGTTGGCAAGGGCAGGTTGCTCATCGGTATCAACAGTTTGCTCGCCTTTACGCGTTGCAAACGTAACAGGCTCGATCTCATTTTTAAAATGGTTGTCTTTGATAGCAGTCAGCGCACGGTTCAATGATTCAATAGCAAACTCATCCATTTGCTCACGTGTATAGCCTTTCTCATCGGCCATTTCTTGAGCAAACATACCCATAAGCTTACCAGTATCAGCATCTTCTAGGCCATCTAAGAACATATGGTCTTTGACTTCTTTATGACCCATACGATAGCCGCCACGTGAACCTGGCATGATATACGGTGCATTGGTCATTGACTCCATGCCACCTGCAACAGCGACGTTGAAGCTGCCCGCTTTGATACCATCATGCGCTTGCATGACTGCTTTTAGGCCTGAACCACAAAGTTTATTGATCGTGACAGCACCAGTCGCATCCGGTAGACCTGCTTTGCGCATGGCTTGACGAGCAGGGCCTTGACCCAGACCTGCGGTCAAGATACAACCCATAATGACTTCATCGACACTGTCAGCGCTAACACCTGAGCGTTCGACAGCAGCTTTGATAGCGGCGGCGCCCAGCTCGGTAGCACTCATGTCTTTTAGTGCGCCTTGAAAGCCACCCATTGGTGTACGTGCGCCGTTTAGGATTACAATTGCATCATTTGACATCGTTATTATTCCTTGTTGTGCGTTTTGATTAAGTATCTACCAAGAAATCAGATGCCGATTGGCTAGCTTTTGCTTATATTATAAGCATCTGTCTTCTTCAATATGTGGTTTATGCTAGCTCATCTAATCGTATGCGTACTACTTTATCAGTAATGGTCTCTAACTTTTCAATTTTTTCGATAGCGAGATTCATCTGACTCTCGACCACAGGTAGCGTCAGAATAATAACCGGCACTTGACCTACTTTATGCGCAGGCTTTTGCAAGATTGCATCGATATTGATACCAGCATCACTTAGGATGCGCGTGATATCTGCCAATACGCCTGGGCTATCATAAGCATGTACACGCAAATAATAGCCAGTTACCATCTGATCAGCGCGCAATATAGGTGTGTCTGATAGCTGGTCAGGGATAAATGCTAAATGCGGGACATGATGACCAGTGTTGCTCTGGTCGTCGCGGTCTTTGCTACCCAGCACACGAACCAAATCCATGACATCGGCCATCACTGCAGAAGCAGTTGCACCAGCCCCAGCCCCATCGCCGCAATAGAGCGTCTGACCAAGTGGATGTGAGTTAACCAGTACTGCATTTTTTACACCATTGACGTTCGCCAATAGCGCATCTTGTGGAATAAGTGTTGGATGTACGCGTAATTCAACCCCTGCATCACCATCGTTTTCGCTATCGCGACGTACTGCAAACCCTAAATGCTTGATACGGTAGCCAAGCTCTTCGGCATAGTTCACGTCTTGCAGGGTAATACCAGTAATACCTTCACAGTAGACTTTATCAAACTGTAGCGGAATACCGAAAGCGATAGAGGCGAGTAGCGCCAATTTATGAGCGGCATCAATACCTTCAACATCAAAAGTAGGATCTGCTTCTGCGTAACCTAACTCTTGCGCTTCGCTTAATACGTCGGCAAAAGGACGGCCCTTATCACGCATTTCGGTCATGATAAAGTTGCCAGTACCGTTGATGATACCCGCGAGCCAGTCGATTTTGTTGGCGGCAAGTGCTTCACGCATTACCTTGATAATTGGAATACCGCCTGCTACCGCTGCTTCATAAGCAACGTGCACATTGTTTTCTTCAGCGAAAGCAAAGATCTCATTACCGTGTTCAGCGAGTAGAGCCTTGTTTGCCGTAACCACATGCTTGCCGTTTTTAATGGCTTGCATAATGACGTCTTTGGCTAAGGTAGTCCCACCAATCACTTCGATAACAATATCGACGTTGTCGCTTGCGGCAATTGCCATCAGATCGCTGTTTTGCATGATATTGGTATCAATATCATCACGCTGACGACGCGTACCAACTTCGGTAATAATAATGTCGCGTCCGCTACGGCGTTTTAGCTCATTTAAATTGTCATTGATCAGATTGATCACGCCCGTTCCGACGGTGCCTAGACCAAGTATCGCTAGTTTGATGGAATTACTCACAGTATCCTCAAGAGGTTAAATATAATGAAGTCAGTATAAGCGGTGACAGTGTCAAATGAGTCTGCGACATCAAACATAACGTCTGTGCGCATTGTCTAGTGCTGCCTGCCCATCTACTTCATCATAGTTGAATAAAAAAAGCTCAAATAAAAAGGGTGTTGCTCATTTTGCATCGCGCTTTATCGTATCATACCGACAAGGCATTGTGACGTCTATACAATCTCATAAAGAGCGATGTCATAAAGGCCAAGTTTAGAAAGACAACATCATCAAGGTTATATCAGCTTACGATTATAAAAAAGCAGTAGCTTCAATCTTGTTTGGCATATGTATATGTCATTTATGCTTGATTGCCAATATTAGTTACTAATATGAGTCACTAAGTTCGTAACTTACATTATTAGTTAGCGCCTACTACTTGTGCCAATTCTGCTGCAGGCAAGTAGCCACCTACTTGTTGTCCTGTTTCGGTAAACACCGCAGGCGTACCGCGTACACCAAGTCTTGAACCTAGAGCCATATGTTCTTGTACAGGGTTGGCACAGCTAGGGGATTGTACATTGGCACCGATTTTTGCTTGATCCATCGCAGCTTTACGATCCTGACTACACCAGATCGCTTCCATCTTTGGTACAGACTCTTGACTGCGTGGCCATGCCAGATAACGAACCTCGATACCGCGCGCATTGATATCATCCATTTCTGAATGTAGTTTGCGACAGTAGCCACAGTCTGCGTCGGTAAAGGCATAAATAACGGCTTTGGTTTCACCTTTCGCTGGATAAATCACCATGTCTTTTTTATCGACGGCTTTTAGCGCTTCTTGTGCTGTCGTAGCAACCAATGCAGCACTGATATCAACCGGAGCGGCATCACCCACAGCAATGATCTGACCTTGAATAATATGCTTGCCAGCTTTATCAGTAAAGAAAGAAGGTAGACCTTCAGCGGTCACCCAATAAATACCATCCATATCTGTCGGTACAGCCGAGACAATAGTTTCCTCGATACCAGAACTCTTTAGATTTGCCTGTAATGCCTTCACCACGGTTGCATCATTACCAGCTGAGGGATTAGTAGTGGCTTTTGTCTGGGCAGCGTTTACAACGCTAGTATTGCTGGTTGCATCAGCGGCATTGTTTGAGCAGCCAGCAGCGATACCAACTAACAGCGCACTCATCATAAAACGAGATAGAACGGTACGAGAAAGAGGATTACGCAAGGTGGTATTTTTGATAGTGGGGAACGGCATACGGGTTTCCTATAGGCGTCGCGCCTAATCATGAGTTCGTTATAAAAACGCTATAAACTTTTCTATATAGTAATGTGTCTTGGCAGTGTTTTAAAGGTCTAACATTGAAGAAGTTTTTATAACTTATTGATAATAAAAGATAGGTAATAACAGCCTTCATATTACCATATTTACGCTACATAATAGCAAAGGGAAGACTGCCAAGAAGTATCAACGAAGCCAACTTTAAAGAATAGCTATCAACATAAATTCAAAAAACAAGATACATTTGTGCTATTTAACATAGTTGCTTGAACTTGTAGTCTAAGGCTAATCGCATTGTTTTTATAAAAATCTATATAAAATGCGTTGTATAAACTATTTGAGAACGACTTACTTTAACAAATTTGCTTTAAGGAGCACACATGGCAGGTGCCAGTTTATTAACCTTACTCGATGACATCAGCGTTTTAATGGATGATGTGAGCGTCATGACCAAAGTCGCTGCCAAAAAAACCGCGGGCTTAGTTGGTGATGATTTAGCACTCAACGCCGAGCAGGTCACAGGGGTTAAGCCAAATCGTGAGCTCCCCGTCATTTGGGCAGTTGCCAAAGGCTCTGCCGTGAACAAGGTGATTTTAGTACCAGCGGCGCTATTGATCAGTTATTTTATACCGTGGTTGATTACTCCGCTATTGATGATCGGAGGGCTATACCTGAGTTATGAAGGGGCTGAAAAGGTCATTCACAAATTTTGGCCGAAGTTGTTGCCTCATGATGAAGAGCAAAATGCTCGTTTAAAAGCCAACGCAGATGAGTCGGTAGATTTGGTCGCGTTTGAAAAGGATAAAATCAAAGGTGCCATACGCACAGACTTTATCTTATCAGCTGAGATTATTGTTATCTCTTTAGGCGCAATTACAGCAGCTGGTGGCGATATTGTCCAAAAAGGCATCGTACTTTCGATAGTGGCTGCTGTCGTGACCGTCGGTATTTACGGCTTAGTTGCAGGCATCGTAAAGATTGATGATGCGGGTCTGCATTTGATTGAAAACTCACAAGCAGGTGATAGTAAGCGCAAGTTTGGCGAGTTTATGCTTGCAGCTGCGCCAAAGCTTATGAAGTTTTTATCCATAGCGGGCACGATTGCGATGTTCTTGGTGGGCGGCGGTATTATCGTGCACGGTATCGGCTTTTTGCATCACAGTGTAGAAGATATTGCCCATCTTACTGGGGTATTTGAAGGATTGACCGCTTCGTTATTAAATGGACTAGTCGGGTTAATTGTTGGTGCTATTGTAGTAGCTATTGTTACTACTATTGGCAAAATGCGTGGTAAAGACGACACAGCGTCTTCTGCACATTAAGCTTATCTGCTTTCTATTGTCTTTCGTTTGAATTAGCAAGTAAGTTTGACTGTATTAAAATAAAAAGCCCCAAAGCTACGAATAGCTTTGGGGCTTTTACGTTTGAGCTTATATGACTAGCTGTCGCTGTCTGTATCATCAGATGCAAGCTTTTCAGCCTGCGTCGGCTTCTTATGATCCGTCTTAGGCTTACGACTGCGCGCCTTTGGTACTTTTGGCGTAGTCAGATTGAACATACCGGTCTGTGGTAGTAATTGCTCAGCCACATTTTCGATCATGTTTTTATAGCTGGCTATAGTCGTCTTAGACTTAGCTGCCTGACTGTCATCTTTGCTAGTCTCTTTAGTAGCTTCTACTACTATCGATTCAGTCGTTTGCTCAGTCTCTGCAGCTATGTTTTCTGCAGCATCTTCTACTTCATTGCCAGTTTGCTCTGCAGGGATTTCGACTTCTGCGTCCTTAGCTTCTGACTGAGCACGCTCGACTTCTAGCAATTGCTCACTATCATCACTGACATCATCAGTTTGAGCCTGATTGGCAAGGGCAGTCGCTTCAACGTCATGCGCATCGACTTCGCTATTGGTTTGCTCGACGATAGCTGGTTCCGCATCACTTACTTGTTCAGCAGGTACGCTCAATACAGCGGGTTCCTGATAATCAGGGTGTTGTCCGCGTGGATCATTGCTAGCACGCTTAGTGATAGCACGTGGCTCAACGTCTGTCTTACCTTGTGCTGCTGCGAATTGACTGACAGCTTGGGTCATCGCTTCGAAGCGTGCAAGGTAGTCGGCAGCCAATGGTTGATAGCCATAGTTGCTAAAGTCAAAGCTCTGGCTAGCAGCATTAGGACTGTTATCAGTACTCTGAGCTTGCTCATTATGCAACGCAATAGTCGCGATAAAGCAGTTGATAATGCCTTCTTCTGCTAAGCGCGTTTGCGCCTCTGGTAGCGTGGCACGAATAAACTCACCAACCGTGCCACGTATTGCTGGCACATTAGTAGCAGCTGGCTTATCCGCTTGAGCAGCTTGCTGAGCGAGTACTACACGTGGATCGTTACTCGCTTGCCCAAATTTCTCAGCAGTCACGTAACGTGTGCCAAATAGTGCTTCATGGGTTAGCTCAAGTGCTGAGTTACTCACATTACTTGTGCTTGCACTATTACTGTCAGCCTGAGTATTTTGAGCTTCATCACTCTTACTCACATTTTCAGCAGTCTTGGTTTCCTGCTGTTTTGGAGTCTGAGTTTCTTTAGCTTCCTCTACGTCAGCAGTTACTGACGTTGGAACTTCCGCTTTACTTTCGGTGTCACTCGTAGAAGTCGATTGAGCCTCTACAGCTACAGGTGCTTTTTTCTCTTCAGCAGCCTGCTCATGCTTAGGTATATCGTTTTGCACCTTAGCTTGTTCGGTAGATGCACGCTTATCGTCATTTACCTGATTGGCATTTGCTTCCACCATACTTTTTTCGTTATCGCTTTTCTTAACAGCATTCGAAGCACTGGTGTTTTGCTTATCAGTGTTCTGCTCATTGCTACTATGCTTATCAGTAGGTTTTTGAGCAGCTGTTTCGTTTGAACACTCATCTTTCGCTACGTTATTTGTCGCGCTTTGCTTCTCACTAGGCTGAGCTTTGACCTGTGTGGATTTACTATCATCTAAAGATAGATGAACCACTTCAGGGGCTTTTAGCTCAGTTGGCGCTTCATTGACCTGTAGCACGACCTCGTTAGGGTCTTGATTGCGACGTGCGCTATGCTGATTTTTGCTATTGGCAGCATCGTTGTTTCTAGCGTTCTGCTGTTTGCTGTGCTTAACGCTGTCAGCCGTTAATGTCTCACCGCGCTCTAGCTTACCGCGTGAGCCGCGTTGGCTATGCGATTTACGCTTAGTCCGAGTTTGCTCATCTGCTTTAGAGCTGTTTTCGTTATCAGCATCACTGCGCTCGCTTGCGTTACGATTGCTGTTCTGTTGATTGCTATCTTGGCGGTTATTACGATTGCGATCGTTCGTACGTCTGTTATCGTTCTGACGCTTGTCTTGCTGTCTTTGGTCTTGAGTATCAGACGATTTGTCATCAGCATTGTTTGAGTTAACACTGTTTGAGCCAGTATTTTCTGAGCTACTGTTTACGTTGCCAGCAGTCTCGTCAGTTGTCTCTTTTCTTTGACGCGGTTTAGAAGATCTAGACTTACGCGGCTTACGTCTTCTTCTGTCTTCATTGCTACTGTCGTCAGTATCGCTGTCATTGCGACGCGCCTGTTGACGATTAGCATTGTTATCTGACTGTTGACTGTCGTTTTTCTGGCTGTTGCTTTGTTGAGTTGGCTGCTCGCCAGTTGCAGCGGCACTATTCAATGCATTGCTATCAACTTGTCCAAACGAGCCTAAGCTTTGCGCGCCCGTGTTTACTAGCGCTTCGATTGCTTCAGCGGCATCTCGGCTACTGACACTAGGCGTCGTAGTAGCTTGCGGTGCTTGAGCAAATAGGTTTGATAACCACGCAACGGCTTTTGGTTGAGCAGTAGCTTCAACACTCTGGGTTTGCGGCTCTATTGGAGCGGCAACACTAGCGGTTTTATTGGCTTGCGGTGCAGGTGCAGGCGACACGTCATTGGTATTTTTATGATTACGACGATCATTGCTATGATTTACTGTATCGTTCTGCGTTTGCGTGGCTGCATTCGACTGCGTGTTTGAGCGGCTCTGCTTATCACCTGCAGTTTTACGAGGCTGGCGAGTAGGCTGCTGTTCAGGACGTTCTTTTTCAGCAGTCTGCCAGTCAACGTTGTAGCCAAGGTCACTGTGCTCTTGCTGCTGAGTATCAGTGATACGCTCATAGCTCGATGGAGCAAAGCCATCGCGGTTGAAATGAAGCTTGAAGTTTGGTGATTCCAAATGCGCGTGTGGCAAAATAGTGATACGCGTGCCACTGTCTTGCTCAAGATAAACCAAGCTATCGCGCTTTTCATTTAATAAGAATGCAGCGATGTCTGTCGGGACTTCAGCTTGTACTTCACCTTGACGTTCTTTAAGGGCGATTTGCTCAATTTGACGCATGATAGATAGTGACAATGAACGCAAGTCACGAATCATACCGTTACCATGACAACGTGGGCAGATATAGCCTGTTGACTCTTCTAATGAAGGACGTAGACGCTGACGGCTCATTTCCATCAGACCAAATTTAGAGATATCGCCGAACTGAACGCGTGCACGGTCATATTTGGTCGCGTCGATTAGACGTTTTTCTACTTCTTTTTGGTGCTTATTGTCATTCATGTCAATGAAATCAATAACGATCAAACCACCCATATCACGTAAACGAAGCTGACGAGCAATCTCATCAGCTGCTTCTAAGTTGGTATGGTAAGCGGTCTCAGCAACGTCTGAACCTTTGGTTGACTTAGCTGAGTTAATATCAATAGAGACCAGTGCTTCTGTTTGGTCAATAACGATTGAACCACCTGATGGCAAACGAACTTCACGCTGATAAGCGGTTTCGATTTGCTTTTCAATATTAAAGCGCGAAAACATCGGTTCATAATCGGTATATTTGCGTAGCTTTTCGGCTTGTTTTGGCATTACCGCATCGATAAACCCAGCCGCTTCAATATAAGCGTTTTCGTTATCAATCCAAATCTCAGCGATATCATCACGCAGATAATCACGAACAGCACGTGTGACAACGCCCGCTTCTTGGTGAACCAAGCGCGGTGATGGATACTTTTGGTTTTGTTCTTGAATGGCTTGCCAAATGTTGAGCAAGTGATTTAAATCGTGCTGCAAGTCTTCTTGCGTTTTACCAATACCAGCAGTACGAATGATGACACTCATGCCTTTTGGTAAATCAAGGTTGCTCAGCATGCGCTTCATATCTTCGCGCAGTTTGCCCGAGATTTGACGTGAGATACCACCGCCGCGAGGGTTGTTGGGCATTAATACCAGATAGCGACCAGCTAATGACACATACGTCGATAGGGCAGCGCCTTTATTGCCGCGCTCTTCTTTTTCAACTTGGACGATTAGCTCGTCGCCTTCTTTAATCAGTTTTTTGATGTTTTCGTCACGTGGGTTGCCGCTTAGGTATTCAGCAGAGATTTCACGGATTGGCAAAAATCCTTGGCGTTGAGAACCATATTCGACAAATACTGCTTCGAGCGATGGCTCGACACGGGTCACATGACCTTTGTAAATATTAGATTTTTTTTGTTCACGGGTACGGTTTTCTAGGTCGAAATCGTACAGGTGGTTGCCTTTACATAAGGCGACACGAATCTCTTCGTTTTGAGTGGCGTTGATCAAAATGCGTTTCATATTTGTATCCTATGAGTACGCATGACAACGATAAGACAGTCTTTAGGACATAGTGGCAAGTGTGGCTAATATTGTGATTAGCGTGTGTAGATGTTCATTAACGGTAGAACGTAAATCGTGGGTTTATAAAGCACATGGGCTTTTCAATGGCTTCTTTTTTACCTGAAATAATGAGCGGCGCTCACGTTAATATCAGTAATATAGGGTGTAAGGCTACGGTACTTATATTTTATCATCAGTAAACTTGGTACATATATGATTGGGTCAGCGAGTCAAAGCGCTCTTATTCTCAGTACGTTCTATTGGTAGTGATTTCAGCGCACGTTGTAAGCGTGGGCGAGGGTCAGTTACAGTTCTAAAAAATACTGATATTAAAAAGGCGTGGCGCTGTTGCCATTCATTCATCAAAGTCTAACAATAATATCGCGGTCATGATTGCTACTATATAGTGGCGTCATTCAGCGGTTGTTTTTCAGGTGAAGCAATTGGTTACTCTTTGTTTATCGTTCTTTGTATAACGTCAATAATATCTTGGGTGTCTCAAGGTTAGGTGTCGCAGCTTTTGTTATCAGCGGGGCGTACTTGGCAAACAGAGTAATGGACCAGCTTGTCAGCGTGGTATCGTATTTACATTGTTATCGTCATCTGTTTGACCACCAATACTTAGGCAGCTATCGATATACTTTTCGATCCTAACGCTAAACTACCCATACTTGCTCAACTATGTTTACATAAAGAACCATCAGATAAATAGTCATTAAATAATGATTGATTATCAAGTGCGGTCGTTGTCATGCAATTAGTGAGTCAGTGTTGTGTTGTAATCGGTTAATAAGCTGATTTATTATCAGCGTCATTAACGCGAAGGTATTTAGTGTCACTATTTATTTTATGGTACCGAATAACATTCAGTACAGTATCTTTAATTTTTAGGGATATATTTGGTAAGTAATACCTCTAAATAAAGCGCCCTAAAATCAGATGAAACGTGTCAGGTCAGCAGCATAAATAGTGTCAACCTCTTTACTGGCAAGTAGTAGAAAACTGACAAGCAATAAAATGGTGGTCAACTATTTGTAACAACAATGATTATTGCTGTCGCCTCTGCTTAATTGTCGCTCAACATGCTAAACTATAGCAAATCTTTGTGTAAATACCTAACTAAAAATGACAAACTCAAAAATGACTGACGACGCTACTACCCATGAAGCCCCTGCTATTTTTAATAGCAAAACACGCCCACAAAGCGCTGACGATGAGATTAGCAACTTCGGTAAGGTGAACTACCTCGAAGTAACGCGCCATCAACACGACCAGCGTTTGGATAACTTTTTGTTAAACCGTTTAAAAGGTTTGCCAAAATCACATATCTATAAAATGATTCGCTCAGATGAGATACGTGTCAATAATAAGCGCTGTAAAGCACATGATAGAGTGCAGCGTGAAGATGTGGTACGTATTGCTCCTGTAGAGCTAGCAACGCGCGAAAAACCAATTATTAGTACCGAGTTCGCCAAAAGCTTGCTGGCTCGTGTGGTCTATGAAGATGACGGTTTGTTAGTGCTAAACAAGCCCTCTGGTATCGCTGTGCATGGCGGTAGCGGCTTGGACTTTGGGGTTATCGAAGCCATGCGTGAAGTGACGGGTAAAAAATACCTAGAGCTAATCCATCGCATTGATAAAGACACATCAGGGTTACTGATGATTTCCAAAAAACGCTCAACGCTCAAAGTGTTGCAGCAGCATTTGGTAGACAAGACCATTCAAAAGCACTATCTGTGTCTTGCCAAAGGACAACCTGCGCTTAATGAGCAACGTATCAATGCGCCGTTGCTACGTTATACACTTGCTAGTGGTGAGCGCCGAGTGAAAGTAGATAGCCAAGATCCACAAGCGAAAGAAAGTCAGACTGATATCATTATCCATGATCGCTTTATGATTAATAGTCAGCCAGTAAGCTTAATTGAAGCCAAGCCATTGACGGGTCGCACTCATCAAATCCGTGTGCATTTGGCACATATCGGTCATGCTATCTTGGGTGATGACAAATATAACGTTCATGATAAATCAGGTGTCCATCGTTTGTGTCTACATGCATGGCGCTTAGATATTCCAGGCTACAAGACCATTACTGCGCCATTGCCAGACGATATGGCAGATTGGTTACCAGAAACAACGAGGTTGCCTGAATAGTTTTTCAAAATTAATTCTTAAGCCAAACTATTTTTGTATTTTCTTAAACGTCACGATATCTTATTTTTACGAATAAGCCGCCGTGACGTTTTAGTATCTGCTATTTATTATTGTTATTCATTAAGGTGACTCCATGACCAAACCAGCTACAATTTCAGAAAGCATCATAAATACTCAACCATCAGCAGAACACAATCTGTCTGATAAGACGTTGATTATTTTTGATTGGGACGGCACGCTAATGGATTCAATCGGTTTAATCGTTGAGTCTATGCATGTGGCTGGCGAAGCCCACGGATTTAAGACGACTGATAAAGCCGTAAAAGATATCATTGGTCTAAGCTTAATGAATGGGATTAAGATTTTATATCCGCAGGCAAACGATGCACAGTTGCTTGAGATTCAGCAAACCTATGCAGAGTACTATATTGCTAATAGTCATAATACGCCGCTCTTTGAGCCGATAGAGCATATGTTGCAAACTTTGCAGCGGCAAAGCAAAACGCTCGCCGTAGCAACTGGTAAAAAAAGAAAGGGGCTAGATCGTGTATTAGATGCCTCAGATAGCCATGATTATTTTGCGATTACGCGTTGTGCTGATGAGTCAGGCTCAAAACCTGATCCGCAGATGTTAACCGATATCTTGGAGTACACACAGCAGCAGGTTTCTGATGCTGTGTTTATCGGTGACAGTATCTATGACATTCAAATGGCAACAGCATTGGGCATGACTAGTATAGCGGTGAACTATGGTACAGCAACCAGTACAGAGCTTGCTGCGCAAAATCCAACCTATCAGGTTGATACTCCACAAGCGCTAGTGGATTTGCTATGCGGGTAGAGCTACTTTTATAACCCTCATTGTTTTTATAGTATACCGATAATAATAATGAGTGAATAAACAGGCAATAAAAAAGGGTTTATCGTAATAGCGATAAACCCTTTTTTGTTAAAGACAACGATATCTATTTGTTTTCTTTATCAACGCTCTCTTTTTCACCGCTTTCTTTTTCAATAGCGTCCTCTAATTCAGCGCCTTCTAGTAACGCAAAAGATGACTCAATGATTTTGTCTGCATCAAGCTGATACTCATACCAGTTGCCCATTATTCCAGCCAACTCGTCGAGACCTTCCTTTCTGAGGGCCGAAAACAACTGAATGGTACAGTTTAAGCCCAGTTTTTTCAGGCGTTTACGAGTCTCAAGGAGGGCATTCTTAGAAGCACCGTACTTCAGTTTATCTGCTTTGGTCAGCAGAATATGTACTGGTAGCTCACCATCGTTTGCCCAGTGCAGCATTTGCTCATCAAAAAACTTAAGCGGATGACGAATATCTGTCATCAATACCAGACCTGCAAGGCTTGAGCGTGATACCAAGTATTCTTCTAGCTCAACCTGCCATTCTTTTTTCATCTCTAGCGGAACAGCGGCATAGCCGTAACCAGGCAAATCAACCAAACGTCTGTCAGTATCACCGATACTAAAAAAGTTAATCATCTGCGTGCGTCCAGGTGTCTTAGACGAGCGAGCCAATTGACGCTGATTGGTTAAGGCGTTGATGGCTGATGATTTGCCAGCGTTTGAGCGACCTGCAAAAGCGACTTCCAATCCCATATCAGGAGGACAGAGACGAAAGGTAGGTGCTGACATCATAAACTCAGTTTGCTGAATTTTTTGACGAGATTTGGTATTGAACAAAGCATGTTCAGCGGCGACATCGTTAAACGGGGTACTCATAAATGGCTCATTAATCTTAAAAAATTGGATGCGATTATAAAATTTTAGTCAGCTGATGATTCAAGTCATCGATGCGGTCAAGTAATTGGTCAAGCGATAGGTAAACCAAGTTAAAAGGCAGTTCTTTATCAATACAGTTATATATATGCAAATCATAAAAGTAGCTATTTAATATTACTGGCTATTCTATACTATTCCGCGTCTTACTTATTGAAATAACTGCGATTAGCATCATATAAATAGTAGGATAACATTAAAGTTGGTCAGTCATTAAGACAAGTTCTCAGCTTTAACAAAGCCATATCCAAATTCTCTATGTTTATATGACATATATTGTTACAATGTTTAACGAGAGACGTTTAACAGAAAGATTGATGAGACACGTGAAATATCACGAGGAGGTGCTCTATGTTTTCAATCAGTAAACTTCTTAGCACGAGTTATCGCGCTATAACAGCTAGCAGTGCTGCACTATTATTAAGTGGCATGATGATTAGCAGCGCAGGTGCGGCGGATATTGCCACTACCTATAATAACTCATGTGCAGCCTGTCACGATAGTGGGGCGTTGAATGCCATCAAAAAAGGTGATAGTGCTAAATGGCAACAGCTGATTAAACAAAAAAGTATGCCGACGCTTATCAAGTCTGTCAAAGGTGGTATGCCGCAGATGCCAGCAGGTGGTCTTTGCGACAAATGTAGTGATGACGACTATCGTAAACTTATCGAATATATGAGCAAATAATCGACTTATAAATATAAGTTAAGCATATAAAATAAAGCGCTGGGCTAATAACCTATCTGCGCTTTTTGTTTTTGCGTCATATTGTATATTGTGTTGCCAGAAAACTGATGGATACTATGATTAAGTAGGCAAATGATACAAAGTCTTGCTATAATAATCGAAAATAAACCCTGATGTTAGTAAGTACTTTCAGACTGCTTGTGTCCAAGACCTCAAAATATACGCCATTCTCATGATTAAAGAGGCGGCTATATCAGGTATCTTACCAGTGCAATCACTCTAAATAATGCTTACGCCGAGCTAGTAGGATTTGTATCAATGAAAAAGTTAATCGCTGCTGCCAGCTTATGCGTTGCAAGTTTCAGCGTACAAGCTGCTATTATTGTTCCTGAATATGACGTCAATGCAGGTCAAAAAGTTGCAGAAACCGTTTGTGCCGCTTGTCATGGTCTTAATGGCGTCAGCATTGTTCCTGCACAGCCAAACCTTGGCGGCCAAAACGTAAAGTACCTATATAAACAGCTAGTCAACTTTAAAGCAGGTTATCGCAAAAACGGTATTATGCAATCACAAGTTGCTAACCTGTCTCAACAAGACCTAGCCAACGTAGCAGGTTACTATGCCAGTCAAGCGCCTTGGGGCGTCGGCTACGGCAATCCTGCAACCAACCAAGAAGCGACTAAGCTATTCTTGGGCGGTGATAAGTCGCGCGGTGTTATTGGCTGTGCAGGTTGTCATGGTCCAGATGCTGCAGGTAATACTTGGGCTGCATTTCCAAAGCTAGGCGGACAGCACGCTCAGTATATTGCTACTCAGCTAAAACTATTCCGTGCTGCTGGACGTGTTGATGATATCGATAGCGATGACCAAAAACGAGTCAATGATGCAGCCAAAGAAGGCGAGATGGGTATGATGCAAACGGTTGCATCGAAACTATCAGATCGTGACATTCGTATCCTGTCAGACTATGTAAGTGCTATTCACTAATTGAGTCGCACTGATTCAGTATCTGATACATGCTTTGCGTTGCATAGAAGGCCATTGAGTAAAGCCACTGAGTATTGAATCGCATATTGATTATATCTGAATGACTAAACCCCGATTTCGGGGTTTTTTTATAACTGTTTGTCCCTTATATTAAGACAGTATTTAGATGAATTCATTTACAGAAGCCAGTCGTTGCTCTGTATAATTATAAATTATCGTTATTCACTTTATACCAATTTTCAAAATATGGTTAGCCGTGTCAAACATGTTCAGTCTACTATGCGTGGTACTTGCACTTGCTTTGTTTGCTAGTCCAGTTTTTGTAAATGGTATTAGATCGTTTGGATTGAAATTATGATGATCCGTTATGCTTCTTATTTTATCGCGGCGCTACTACCGTTATTGCTATTTCGTTGGTTCGCACCTGCGTCAATTGGTGAGATTGACTTTTGGCTGTTGTGGCTATTAGCCATGGTATTGGTTGCGCTGCCAGTCGTTTACGCTGAGATAGCGTTGGCCTATCGCAGTGTCGAAGGACCTCTAGCGGGTATGCAAAAGCTCACTCGTGAAGCAGATGTCAGTCCGATCTGGCGTAGCTTTGGTTGGTTAGCAGCGCTGGTCTCTATTGTGATTGCAGCATTGGTTATATCTGGTGCAAGTACAGGTATATTGTCTGCATTAACTGAGCTAAATAGCGTACCCGATGTACCTGATTTCGCAGTTGCTGCAGGTCTAATGGTCATTGCAGTACTCTTAAGCTTGCTGGGTATTGCACCTTTACCTATTGGTTTAGGACTGATGGTAATAGGGTTGCTGCTAGGATTCGCAAACGGTGTGCCAAATGCTGGTTTTGCCATGACTGATATCAGTTTGACGGAATGGGCTCGCGCAGTCGCGTTAGCATTAGTCAGTGTTGGTGCAGGTACAGGATTATACTGGTTCGGTCAGAACTTGGTGAGTAAGCAAACAGTCACAGCGGTAGAAGCAACCAATCAGCAAGCAAACAATAGAGCTGCTACTCGTGAGTACCGTGCAACCAAGCTAGTGTTACCGATTTGGGTATTGCAACTGCTGATAGGAGTAGTGGCTTTATTTACTAGTGGTATGTCGCTACCGCCGATTGGACAGCTGTTATATTGGGGTGGGGTGTTATTTGTAGCCAGTTACTTGCTACATTACAGTACTCAGCAGTTAACGCATAAGTTTGGATTATTAGTTAGTTTGATAATCACTTTTGCTGTAGCGTTACTATTAGTGGTTGCGATACCGACAGCATGGTTAGTTGGCATCTTGGTCATTATTAGTAGCATTGCTGTACTATTATTATCAGTATTTGCGGGATGGCAGATGAAAATCAGCCATCTACGCAAGTCGTTAAATTTTAGCAATGAAGCAGTTTATAACTTGTGGCGAGTAGCGATACGTTTAGTCGTACCATTAGCATTGCTGCTAGCATTGGTAGGTTGGGTGATGCAGTGGTTGAGCTAACAATCGAAGGTCGTGACAGCAGTGTGCCACAGTCTACGCAAGCCAATCTAATGACCGTATATCTGGCGTATGCTGAAGATGAGCAGCGCCAGCATTATCTAGCTTTGCAGGTTAGACAAGGTACTAGTTTGCATGAAGCGTTGGCGCAAGCAGGGTGGCTTGAGAAATTTGCAGAACTGGCGAAGTGGTGTGAGCAAGTAATAGATATCACCACGCCAACTGCGAAACGTTGGCATGTGGGAATTTATGCACAGAAACAGCCATTAAGCTATTTGCTACAGCCTTTTGACCGTATCGAGGTATATCGCAGTTTAAGCGCTGATCCTATGTCTCAGCGCAAAAATAAATCTCGTAGCTAACCGTTAACTATCTAAGCTAATAGGTTTCGCTGACTATGATGCTGGCAGACTCTCAATACCTTCGATGCGCGTGACCAAACCATTATCATCAAAGTAAACAACTAAATGCTGGCTAGCGTTTTTGACATCTGCGATGCCTTTACGGCTACCTTCAGTGCCTGCTTTGTAGTCATAGATATAATCCCAGCGTTTAGGCTCAAGAGTATCTCGAATCGCAGGGCTGCCAAGAGTATAAAGAACTTGGTTTTGATTCATACCCACTTGTAGCTTCTGGGCTTGGTTTTGAGTAATCGCTGTGCCTTGTGGCAAATCAATCTTATAAACACTCAATAATGAGCAGCCAGACATAGCAACAGTAGCGCTAAGCATACTGGTGATAACGATCTTACGTAATGCGCTGGTGTGGCTTAACGGACGGAAATTTAATGTCTTTATCATGGTAAGATGACTCATAAGAAATGAATTAGGTGTGGCCAGCGTTAGGTCGTACCAGTCTGACCGACAATCTTGGACAAATGATACGTCATTTACTTGCAATTGCCTACCACTTACGACATTATTTACCAAACACAATCTGAATGGTTAGATTAATTATATTTTAAATTCATAGGCTTGCATCTCGATATTTAGAAAATAATAAGAGAGATGTCTGTGTAATTTTCATCAGTTTATTATTGATCATTTACTTTATATTAAATAAAAATAATCTTTGCTGATTATTTATCTCATATTTTCTATTTGTTAAGGCTGTTACAGTCAAAAGGGATATTATGGCTTCTTTTACCAATCAAGATTTACGTAGAGCAGGACTCAAGATCACGTTACCTCGTATCAAAATTTTAGAGTTATTAGAAAGCGCAGAGCTGCATCATATGAGTGCAGAAGAAGTGTACAAGGCGCTTATTGAGCAAGGTGAAGACGTAGGTCTTGCCACTGTCTATCGTGTACTAACACAGTTTGAGCAAGCAGGTATTGTTGAGCGTCATAACTTCGAAAACAATCTATCTGTATTTGAGATTACCCAAGAAGAGCATCACGATCACCTAGTTTGTGATGTGTGTGGCAAGATTATAGAGTTTCATAATGAAGTCATCGAAGAAGAGCAACTAAAAGTAGCAGAAGAACATGGCTTTAAACTGTCTGGGCATTCTCTCGTGCTATATGGCATTTGTGCGGATCAAGCCTGTAGAGATAGCGCGAAATAATTGTCTAGCGTACTAGTAGAAACGCTTATTTCTACTAGTACTACGATATTGAACAGTAAAAAACCCTCGTTATTTATAACGAGGGTTTCTTTTTATATGTCTATTATGCCTAGAAAGCGCAATAATTTAGCTCACATCTAACGATAAACTATCAGCACCTTCATCTAAATTAGCCTTGCCGTTTTTGCTACTGAGCTTAATTTTTAGGCGTAGATCATTAGGGGAGTCGGCATGTAGAATCGCTTCTTTATACGTTATCTCTCCTTGTTCGTACAAATCAAAAAGTGCCTGATCAAAGGTTTGCATGCCACTGTCTCGTGAGCGTGTCATCACATCTTTGATTTCATGGACTTCTCCTTTACGGATATAGTCACTAATCAGCTGCGAATTTAGCAAAATCTCAATAGCAGCGCGTCGTCCTTTACCGTCAGGCGTGGGGATAAGTTGCTGTGCGATAATAGCTTGTAGGTTCAACGACAAATCCATAAACAATTGATTATGGCGATTGGTCTCAAAGAAGTGAATGATACGATCAATTGCTTGGTTAGCATTGTTTGCGTGCAACGTTGCAAACACTAGATGTCCAGTTTCTGCGTACTGGATAGCATAGCTCATGACTTCACGGTTACGAATCTCGCCGATTAAGATAACATCGGGTGCTTGGCGTAGCGTGTTTTTTAGGCCCGCTTCAAATGAATGAGTATCGATACCAACTTCACGTTGGGTAATAATACAGCCGCGATGTTTATGAACAAACTCAATAGGGTCTTCTATCGTAATGATATGACCATGAGAGTTTTGATTGCGATGTCCTATCATTGCAGCAAGGGTAGTAGATTTACCTGTACCTGTTGCGCCAACTAATAGAACAATACCGCGTTTTTTCATGGCCAATTCTTTTAGCGCTGGCGGTAAACGTAACTCTTCGACCGTTGGAATGTTGTTTTCAATTTTCCTTAAAATCATTCCCGCCATATCGCGTTGTACAAATGCACTGACTCGAAAGCGAGCTTGCTGTGCTTCATCAGAGATGGCAAATTGACACTCGTTGGTTTCTTCAAACTCTTTTCGTTGGCTTGGTGTCATTACACCTTTGACCAATCTCATGGTTTGTTCAGCACTCAAAGGTGTTCTACCGACAGGTAAAATTTTTCCATTCACTTTCATGGAAGGTGCTACGTCAGCAGTAATAAAAAGGTCAGAGCCATTTTTGCTGATCATTAATTGTAATAGTTTATCAATGTCCATATCGCACCTGTACCAGATGTAAGTCAATTAAAATCATATTTTAAATACGTCAGTAAAAAGTAAAAAGTAAAAAGTAAAAAAGTAATTACAGAGACCATAAGTTGTTTGTTATTTTTGATGGTATCTGTCAATACTGTCTGTCAGTACTATAAAAATGCCTCAGGTTGCTTGGCATAAGGACGTGCAACATCTTTACTAATGGTTCCCTTACTTACCAAGTTCTTTAACGTCTGATCAAGGGTGATCATGCCATCGCCTGCACCTGTTTGGATGGCAGAGTACATTTGAGCGATTTTGTTCTCACGTATCAAGTTACGGATAGCAGGGGTGCCTATCATGATTTCATGGGCGGCTATACGTCCACCTGCTTGACGACGTAACAGGGTCTGTGAAATAACAGCTTGCAATGATTCTGACAGCATCGCGCGGATCATGTCTTTTTCAGCCGCTGGGAACACATCAATAACACGGTCAATCGTTTTAGCCGCTGAGCTGGTATGCAAGGTACCGAACACTAAGTGACCGGTCTCTGCCGCTGTCAGTGCCAAGCGGATGGTCTCAAGGTCACGTAGTTCACCAACCAAAATAACATCAGGATCCTCACGTAGGGCAGAGCGCAATGCTGGCTCAAAACCTAAAGTATCACGGTGTACTTCACGTTGATTGATTAAGCTTTTTTTAGATTGATGCACAAATTCAATCGGGTCTTCGATAGTTAAAATATGCTCTTTTCGGCTTTCGTTAATATAGTCAATCATCGCCGCAAGTGTTGTTGACTTACCTGAGCCTGTTGGGCCCGTGACCAATACCACACCACGCTTAAAGTCTGAAACGCGTCTAAAGACATCGCCCATACCTAAGTCTTCCATCGTTAATACTTTAGAAGGAATGGTACGAAATACAGCGCCTGCACCGCGATTTTGATTAAAAGCGTTGACACGGAAGCGTGCTAGATTAGGAATTTCAAAAGAAAAATCCGTTTCAAAAAACTCTTCAAAATCGGCACGTTGCTTATCATTCATGATGTCATAAATAAGCTGATGCACGACCTGATGGGTCATCTCTGGCATATTGATACGGGTCATTTCACCATCAACACGTATCATTGCCGGCATACCCGCTGAAATATGTAAATCTGACGCCTTATGCTTAACCGTAAAGCGCAGTAAGTCTTCGATATTAAGATTGTTTTTTTCAGCCATAATTTGATATTCCTATCACTTAGTCTAGGTAAGACAAAACACTATAAAAGTACGTGGTAAACTATTCATCGATAGCCTTAGTATAATAAGAAATGGCAAGAAGCTCACTAGTACAGGTCTTTACCATCACTAGCATATTCATAAGCATATGTTAAAGCATGTAACAATATCATAACAAGACTATGAGTATTTAACCATCTACTAAATTAAGAAAAACCAGAACTGTATCGTTTTAAAATAATTCTTATAGAAGTTATTTCTGATTTACTTTAAAAATCGGATAGTTATGTTTTTTTATAATAAAAATTGCAGAAAAAAATTTCAAAAAATTAAACAAGCAGTAAGGGCAAAATATGAAGGAAATGAATGGCAATATTGATGAAGTGACACTTATCGATAATTGGCAACAAGTTAGTAAGCAGATGAAGCAAGCGTGTGATCATGCTGACAGACAGGCTGATAATGTTATGCTGCTGGCTGTTTCGAAAACGAAATCTGCCGATATGATCGCAACTTTAGCGAAGCAGGGACAGCGTGATTTTGGTGAAAACTATCTACAAGAAGCCATCGAAAAAATTACTGAACTTAAAGCTCAGCCTGTAGGCAAAAGTATCGTTTGGCATTATATCGGTAGTATTCAACGTAATAAGACACGTGACATTGCAGAGCACTTTGATTGGGTGCAAACGGTTGAGCGCGATATCATTGCCAGACGATTAAATGACCAACGACCAGCTGACCTACCACCGTTGAATGTATTGATCCAACTAAATATCGATAACGAAGACAGCAAGTCAGGATGTCTGCCAGCCCAGTTGCCAGAGCTGATAACAGCGATCAAAGGGTATGAGCGCTTACAACTGCGAGGTTTGATGATTATTCCTGCTAAAGCAAATACGGATGCCTTTGCACGAACTAAGCAGTTGTTTGAAGAGGTTAAAGTAGACTATCCAGAGCTAGATAGTTGGGATACGCTTAGTATGGGTATGAGTGGTGATATGGCAGAAGCGATAGAAAACGGCACAACAATGGTACGTGTCGGCACTGCTATATTTGGTCAACGTGCTTAAAACGATATGAATAGGCTAGTTAGGCATCCTTTAACTAGCCAGTAAATTAAATGACATCTTCTAATTTGGTGACTAGCATCTGCGTGATTTTAAGATTATCAGTCGCAATAATCTCAAATCGATAATTGGCATACTCAATCGTGTCAGTCTTTTTAGGGATTTTTCGGAGCATATACATCATAAATCCACTGATAGTCTCGTAATTTTGATTGCGTGGTAAGTCAACAATATCTAATGCACGAATCACATCTTCGATAGGGGTCATGCCATCGATTAACCACGAGTTGTCAGTGCGCTGGACGATAGGTTGTTCTTCTAGTGTTACCAACTCGCCCATCACAATGCTCATCACGTCTTTCAAGGTGATAACGCCAACAACTAGGGCATATTCATTCACAATTACTGCAAAATCAGCGCCAGTAGATTTAAACATCTCTAGTACCTCAAACAAAGACAACGTATCAGGTACGAAAAGTGCTGGTTTCAATAGAGTCTTGTTCGTTAAGCTAACTTCTTGTTGGTTCAAAACCAAAGCTAAAAAGCTACGAGATTCCACATAACCAATGATATGTTCTAAATCATCATCATGGCAGACCAAAAACTTATTGTGTGGCTGCTCAATCATGATATTCACGACTTCTTCGGTACTTGTTTTGGTATCAAAATAAACGATATTTTCTCGAGGGTTCATCACTGAGGTGACGGTACGCTCCTGCATATCGAAGATATTTTCGATCAAGTGATGCTCTTGCTTCTTTAATACACCTGCTTCAGCACCTGCATCCATCACTGCATAAATATCTTCTGGTGTCATATCATCTTGACGTATGGTTGAGATGCCAAAAAGTTTAAACAGGATATTTGCAGCCCCATCGAACACCCATATAATGGGCTTTAGTATAAATATTAACAACATCATCGGGCGTACAAGCCGTACCGCTATCGTCTCTGAATTTGACATGGCCAAACGTCTGGGCATTAAGTCGGCAAGTAGTGAAAACAAACTCGTGATAAGTACAAACGATATAACTGATGCTATTGTTTCACTATTCAATAAGTGCTCGAGATAAGGGCTGATGGCCGATTCACCCACGGCACCAGCTGAAATAGCGACCGCATTTAGCACTATTTGCACGACGGTGATAAAACTACCAGGGTGTTCCTGCATATTGAGGACATCAAGTGCGCGAACATCGCCTTCTTTTGCCATAATTTGGAGTTTAATCTTACGGCCTGCAGCGATGGCAATCTCAGCAGCAGAGACAAAGGTACTTAAGGCAAGCAATAAAAGAAGAAAAACACTAGCGGTTAGCAAACTCATGACGTACTCGAAAAAGGAATAAAGATAATTAAGGCAAATAGTTGGTGAAAATGTGTGGAAAAGAATATGGCTAGGTGTAGACATTTTTGGTGGATAAAAACCAAAAAAGCTGGGCAAGCACCCAGCTAATAGTAAAAATTCGATAGCTTGTAAAACTGGCTAACTAGCACCTCTCAACTTATAGATAGTTAAAGTTGAGAGGTATGTAGTAATTAACCTTTGATTGACCATTTATTGACCAATGGGTAACGACGCTCACGTCCAAAAGCTTTGTGGCTAATCTTAGTACCGATAGGAGATTGCAAGCGTTTGTATTCGCTGTTGTCTACCATTTTGATGACTTTGGCGACCATCTCAGCATCGAAGCCTTTATCAATAATTTCTTGATAGCCCATGTCTTCATCGATATATGACGTCAAGATACCATCTAACACATCGTAGTCCGGCAAGCTGTCTTGATCTTTTTGATCTGGACGTAATTCAGCCGATGGTGGACGAGTAATAACACGCTCAGGAATAACCGGCGTATCTTCTAAACGGTTACGATAGCTCGCCAATTTATAAACTTGAGACTTATATACGTCTTTTAGTACGTCAAAGCCGCCAGCCATATCGCCATATAATGTTGAATAACCCACTGCCAATTCTGACTTGTTACCAGTCGTGATAACTAAATGACCGAATTTATTGGACAAGGCCATCAAAATAACACCGCGAGCACGCGCTTGGATGTTTTCTTCGGTCGTATCCGCTGGCGATTTATTGAATAACGGCGCTAACGTATGACGGATGCCTTCGACAGCGTCAAAAATAGGGCAGACGGTGTAAGAAACATTTAAGCGACGTGCTTGGGCTTGAGCATCTTCTAGACTGATTTGAGAGGTGTATTCGTATGGCATCATGACCGCATATACCTTGTCAGCGCCTAACGCATCAACAGCGATACAGAGTGTCAATGCTGAGTCAATACCACCTGACAACCCGACAATAATGCCAGAGAATCCTGAGTGGTTGACATAGTCGCGTAGACCGACGACTAACGCTTGATACATTTCAGACTCACGGCTTAAGGTTAGAGGCGCTTTGGTCTGCTCGTTAAACTTAGCAGTTTTGACGTCTAACGTAGCCAGTAGCAACTGGTTCATAAAGCGCGGCGCTTCATGAGCAATGCTACCGTCAGCTTGTACAGCCATAGAGCCACCATCAAACACTAGATCGTCTTGCCCGCCGACAGCATTGACATAGACGATAGGTAGCTTATTCTCACGGCTACGCTTGGCCAGCATAGTCTTGCGATTGTCCTGCTTTTCAATCTCAAAAGGTGAGGCGTTTAAGCTTACGATTAAATCAGCACCTTGCTTTTTAAGCTCAGAGATAGGACCTTTTTCCCACAAATCTTCACAGATAAGCAGACCAATGGTAATGCCTTTATAGTCAAATAAAACTTGATTACGACCTTTATCGAAATAGCGACGTTCATCAAACACGCCATAATTTGGCAAAATTTGCTTATGATAAAAGCCTTTTTGATGACCATTATGCAGGATGGCAGCAGAGTTAAAAGTACCGTGATGATCGACATGCGGATAGCCGACAATCATGACGATATCATCGATATCACTCAAAGTAGACAAAGCGCTTTTAACGCGACCTGACAAGCTTGGACGCAGCAATAAATCTTGTGGAGGGTAGCCTAACAGCGCTAACTCTGGGAATACGATTACGTCAGCACCTTGTTCGCGTGCTTGTAATGCTAGGGTACGCATTTTTTCAACGTTGGTTGAGATATCGCCGACCAAAAAATGTGATTGAGCTAAGGCAAAAGTGACAGTATCTTGTGGTTTATTGGTCTTACTGGCTTCGTTTGAGGTGTTAGAGTTGGGGTTATCAGTGTCTTTTGACATTGTTATTGTTCCTATCGATATATTATTAAAATTTGGTGTGTCTGCATTGATTTCAAATAAAATCAAAGTAAATCCGAAATTAACTCAAAACTGCGCTCTGGCATACCAAGCTCAAATATTGAGCTGATATGCTGAGTCTAAATCTTATATAAGCCTTTATAAAAGACTTATGATTTTGCTCAAGTAACTCACTCTAAGTGATAGCGACACCCTAAAATGAGAACTTATGATAGTCTAAAAGAAGACGATATAAGCGGGTGTTGAAATCTGGCTCAGAGGATTCGCTGTCTGTACGACGATGTAAATAAACATGTGCAAATAAACTTAACCACACTAGACCTCTTGCAAAAGTCATAATTTAAGCTCGGAATTAATGATACCAGCAAACAGCTTCATTCTAAGATCATAGCG